>JBGPFL010000456.1:0-4962 GCA_041483295.1 Blastocatellia bacterium
GACACGTAGAACGTATCAGCCGAATCGCGAGCCGGGTGGCCAGGCGGAATATTCAACGCGTCGAAGTTATAGAAACTCGTCTCAATCTCGGGTCCGTCCTCAACCGAGTAGCCCATCGCGACGAAGACGTCTTCAATCCGCTGGCGAACCAGCGTGATCGGATGAGAGTGTCCCTGCCGGGGTCGTGATCCCGGCATAGTGATGTCGATCTTCTCGCGATCGAGGGCGGCGGACTGGGCCGCCTGGGCGAACTGTTCGGTGAGGCGGGCCAGGTGGGCCTCGACCTCAGCGCTCAACTCATTTACCTGTCGGCCGAATTCAGCTCGCTCTTCCGGCCCAAGCGAACCTACTCGCTTCTTCTCGGCAGCTATCAGGCCCGATTTTCGGCCAATGTACTTGTCGCGCAGCCCGCCGAGATCTTCGACGCTGGAGATGGGGTCGAGGTCCTTCAGGAACTGCTCTCTGAGACTGATCAGGCGTTCATCCATACGTGCGTTTCTCGTTTGTCGTTTCTCGTTCGTCGTTTATGGCCGCCCGACTCGTGTGTGAAGGTCCTGGTATAAAAGGGCAAGTAGAAGCCAATCAGAGAAACGTGAAACGACGACCTCTGAACGAGAAACGAGAAACGACAAACGAGCTAAGCCGCCGGCGCCGCCGGGCGACTTGACTCCAGAATCTCCTTCACCTTGCTGGTCAGGTGCGTGAACGTCGCGGGCTCATTGACTGCAAGGTCGGCCAGGACTTTTCGGTCGAGTGTGATGTCCGCAAGTTTCAGCCCGTGCATGAACTGGCTGTAGCTCAGGCCATTGGCGCGAGCGGCCGCACCGATCCTGACGATCCACAGTGAGCGGAAGTCGCGCTTCCTTAGCTTTCGACCCGTAAAGGCGAAGTTCAGCGATCGCTCAACCTGCTCCTTCGCGTGCCGGTAGAGCTTGCTCTTGGTCAAGCGATAGCCGCGAGCCAGTTTCAAAATACCTTTTCTCTTGTGCAGCCGTTTGTTTCCGCGTTTAGCGCGAGGCATAAGTCCTCCATTCTCCAGGTATCAGCCCTTTGCTCAGATGCCGGCAACTCAACTCAAGCGAAATGTTTGCTCCGTGAAGCCTGTTGCCCGCGGTCTCTGATCTGATAACCCTCGTTATGATTAGTGCGATATCTATTTGCGGCCGTATGGCAGCATTCGCTTCACCAGGGCCTCATCGGCCTCCGACAAGATCACGTCGATGTCCAGGTTACGTTTTCGCTTTGGCGTCTTCGAGGTCAAGAGGTGGCGGGCATACGCGTGGCCGCGTTTGACCTTACCCGTAGCCGTGATGCGGAACCGTTTAGCGGCGCCTTTATGTGTTTTCAGTTTTGGCATTATTCCCTCCCCAGTATTACTTATTCTTCTTCGGGGCCAGCATGATAAACATGTTCATGCCTTCAAGCTTCGGCCTTACTTCAACCGTGCTGACCTCGGTGAGGTCCTGCTCGAGGCGCTGCAGGAGTGAGATTCCCAGTTCTTTATGGGTTATCTCGCGCCCGCGAAAGTGAACCGTGGCCTTCACCTTGTCGCCCTCTTGAAGGATCCGCGAGGCATGATTTTTCTTGAAGTCGTAGTCATGTTCGTCGGTGCCGGGCCTGAACTTGATCTCCTTGACCGTTATGAATGTCTGTTTCGCCTTCGCTTCCTTGGCTTTCTTCTTCTGCTCGTATTGCCACTTGCCGAAGTTGATGATCCGGCACACTGGTGGTTGGGCCTGCGGTGCGATCTCCACCAGGTCGAGCCCCTTGCCTCTTGCGATCTCGAGGGCCTGCTGCGGAGGCATGACACCCAGCTGCTGGCCGTCCTCGTCGATGACACGAATCTCGCGAACACGTATGCGCTCGTTGACGCGAACCGACGGTGCGCGATCTCGTCTGTCTCTAAACCCCCTTCGCGATTGAAAGCTACTAATAGCGTCTCCTTCTGAGCCGGTTGTGTCCGGCCCACATTTAACGAACTCCCGAGGTTCATGCTCAACGAGATTGGGCGCCCGTTCCGCCACGGCGACACACAGGCCACTCGTTGGCTCATTCGTAGCTATGAAACACGTCCCGGCGCTTAAGTCGACGCGATACGGTTTGGCATCTCATCCAATCAATGGAAATCGCCTAACCCTTGCATCCGGTCTGGTCAGATCTTACGTGAGCGCCCTCAGCATCTCAACGCAACCGCCTGATGAAACATGCAGCGGCCTGAGACTATGGCTTCGGGACTTCCGGAGCTGACGTAAAATAACGAGGTAAGCGCTGCGGATCGAACCGCAACCCCTAGCCTAGCAAATCGAACGGCAAATACTACCATTCGGCGCGCACCCGGTGCAACCCGGCCCCGAGTCGCTGCCTTGCTCGCGACTTCTATGGTTCTCCAGTCGGAGCTTGCGCGGTTGCGCCGGCGGGCGTATCGTTCCACTTTCGCCATCATCAGGGCAGTTTGAAGTTACGTCACCAGCAATGTGAAAGCTGAAGGTCGACGGCAAACCGCCGCCGGGGCAAATGTATTGCCGCGATAAAGTCAACCAACGGGGAACAATCAGGACGTAGTTGTTTTGTCGCCTTCCTCCATTGCGGGTGACAGCTATGGATAATCAAGACCGGGCACCGTTCGCGATACGGGCAGTTCGGAATCTGAATCAGGAGAGTAAACAATGCTAAGCATGAAAAGCGCTTCGATCGGGCTCTTCTCTGCCGTGCTCGTGCTGCAGGGTGCGACCAGCTACAAGATCGTGGGCCGTTATCCAATTCCCGGGGTCGGCGGCTTCGATTACGTGACGTTGGACAGCTCGGCGCGACGGCTCTACGTTTCTCACGGGACGCAGGTAGAGGTGCTGGATGCGGATAACGGAAAAGTTGTAGGTACGATCTCGGACACGCCTGGAGTCCACGGAGTGGCGATTGCATCGACTTTCAAGCACGGATTCACCAGCAATGGCAGGGAGAACAAGGTCTCGATGTTCGACCCATCGACGCTGCAGCTCATCAAGAAGATCGATGTCGGCAAGGGGCCGGACGGCATCTACTACGAGCCAAAGACGAAGCGCGTGTTCACCAATAATCACGGCTCGCACGATATCACCGCCATCGATGCCGCAACCGGCGAGGTCGCAGGGACGGTGAAAGCCGGGGGCGACGGGGAACAGGCGGTCATCGGCGCCGATGGTCTTATTTATGTCAACAGCGAGGACACTGCCGAGGTAGTGGTGTTCGATCCGAAGTCGCTGGAGGTCAAAAAGCGGTTTCCGATCGGCGTGGCGAAGGTGCCGACCGGTCTCGCTTATGATGCCAAGACGAAGCGCTTGTTTATCGGTTGTCGCAATGAACCGAAGATGGTCGTAATGGATGCCGTCACCGGGAAAGTGATCAACAGCTTTCCAATCGCTGCGGGCGTCGACTATGCCGGATTTGATCCGGGAGCAGGTCTGATCTTCTTTTCGTGCGGATCCGGAACCTTGAGCGTCTACCGTGAGAAATCGGCGAATGATTACGAAGACGCAGGAGCGGTCCAGACACAGCCAAGTGCGAAGACGATGGCCTTCGATCCGAAGACAAAGAAAATCTTTCTTCCCGCGGCCGAATACCAGGAGACCCCGTCGTCCACACCAGGCGGCCGTCCCCAGCGCAGCGTGAAGCCCGGATCATTTGTGGTCCTGGTCGTCGGCAAATAGTAAGACTACCAACCGCGGCCTTATCGAAGTAGAGCGCGGGTGACCGCGCAACCGCGCTCGCAGGCTAGAGAGTATCTTCCCTTTGGTAGTTTACTTGGCCAAAGAAATGGTAGGCGCGTGGGGATTTGAACCCCAGACCCCTACCGTGTCAAGGTAGTGCTCTACCCCTGAGCTACGCGCCTACAAAGCCAAGCGCTAAAACTAGCAGAGGCTCGTAATCAGTGTCAATCCGGCCCTAGAGCAGGGTGGGCGGCAGGATTTTTGCGCCAGAAGCCGGGGACAGTATTAGTCTACGGCTTGTGCCGATTGGGAAGCGGGACCCTCGACAAGGCGCTCTTCACCGACTTGAAGACGCGGCGAGGAGCTTGGTCGCTATTCAAACCGTTGGAAAATCAACTGTCGTGAACCCTCCCCAAGGTGAACTATCATGGGCCTGCTAAGTGACCGGCCGCTGATCGGTAGCGATACGACTCTGTTGGGTGGTTTGTCCGACAGTATTCCTTGAGCAACGGCAAGGCGTGCGTTCAGGCGCACGTCACTTGACTGAAACTTATCGGCCACGGCCCTGGCACGCTCAAAATCCGCGCGCGCAAGCATTCCAGTGTCGCCGGCGAACTGCGACACGAGACTGATCAATTGGCTCTGCCCGTGTACCTGCAATAACTCGCCATCTTTGAAGTATCGAGTGGATTCGAAACCATCCACCACGACAGCCGCAGCCAGAAGGGTGTTGAGATGATCGGCGACCGGTTCAACTATATCGAAGCTCCGAGCAGGCTCGAATGTAGCGTAAGTCCGGGCGATTTGAAGGAGGGCGTTGAGTTCGGTTCCATTTGCGGCTTGCGCGCCAACCAGGTCGCGCGCTTCTTCCAGCATCTGAAGCGCTGCCTTCTTATCACCCTTCGTGCTCGCACGCGAGGCGAATTGAGTCAGCGCCGTCACACGCTCTTCGACCGAGGCCTGCGATAGCAGTTGGCGAGCCTCGTCCATGCGACCGGCCTCGGTGGCCCGAAAGAGCGCCTGGGAATCTATCTGATCCAGAAGTTCGTCGCGCTCACTTGAATCCGAGCAGTGCTCGCTCACAATCTGCCTTGCCCGGTCGGCGTCACCCTCCCCGAGCGCCTTCATCGCCGCTTCAATCCAAAGGATGTTGCCCGCTTCCGGAGGGGCCTTAGTGGCAGCCTCGAGCAAACCGTCAACACTGGCCGCCTCAACGAGCGCTCCACGTTCCGTCAGTTCTCTCATCTCTGGGGGGACATTCTTGGTGATCTCAGCAAAC
>JBGPFL010000457.1:0-4959 GCA_041483295.1 Blastocatellia bacterium
AATCTGTTTCCAGTGATGCTGATCATGTTCGATGAGCATGCTCAGCATTCGCGCAGTCGACCGCTCGGGAGCCCAGACCTCACCGGAATCCGGAAGGGCATTCACGATTGCCAGAAGCCGAATCCGGGCGTTTTGCAACTCGCTGCGAATCTCCTCAGGCGATCGATCTTTCCGCTTCCCCGCCTCAACTCCATTCCAGGCATCAAAGTCGGAGATGTTTCCGATCGTCGGCCGTTCCCCTCGCGCTTTCTGCTCGAAAGCATTTATCACCTCGCCTTCCCACGCTGCCAGATGACCGAGTGCGTCTTTGAAAGACCACTTCCCTTCCGCCATCGGACGGCTTAGCTCGTCATCGCTCAACCCCTCAATCGCCTTCAAGACATTTACTCGCTGCTCATTCAGTTTCTCCAGGTATTCGTGCTTTGTCATATTACCCTTCTATCTGAGAGAGAAATGCGAAGTGCGAATTTCGACGAGTTGTGAATTGAAGTCCGAAATTGTCCGAAATCTGAAATCTACTAAAATTCGCATTTCGCATTTCGCACTTCGCACTTAATTCTTGGCTGGACGTTCCGCGGCGCCCGCTGGAGGCGCGTCGCTTATGCGCTGGCCCATCAAGGCAGCCATAGTCTTGAGCGTCCCAATCAGCTGTACGACCTGCGGTTTCAACTGCTCCGCGTCAATCTTCTTAGTCCCGGGGGGAACGTCGAACATCGCGGCGTCCGGGTTGAGTCGAATGTTCGTCGCATCTATCACCACTCGGCCCGCAACGCCGTTTAGGTTCTTCAGGCCCGCCTCTATGCGAACAGGCAAGCCACTCCCTTCATCAATGTAGACCAGATCGTCTGCCTGCCCTCCTCCACTCTGGGTTTGAGCATCGCTCGATCCCGGCAGTCTGTACTTGATTGCCATCACTCCATTGATGGCTTCTTTGCCGAGTTTCTCAGCCCTGGTCTTACCGAGCTTCTCAACCATCGCAGTCGGCGTCAGAGTATCGCCCCCGCTGAATGCCAGACTGCCGGGCATCAGTTCGGCGTATTGCTTGCGTTCGGGTAGCATCAAGTACTTCAGCCCGGCCTTCTCCAGGTATGCGACCTCTCCGATGCCGGATAACTGGAGCGTCCAGCGGCGGTCGCCTCTCATCTTAGCGACCTCGATTTGCAGCGGCTGCTGACCCTCCTGGGTGATCGTCATTGTAGCGCTGTAAGGATCGGGCTCCTTCGGATAGAAGCGCGGAGCTGCGGCTGTGGAACTATTCGCATTGGCTCCGGCGTTGCGGTTCGAGTTCGCATTTGAACGGTCATTGCCGGTTCTCGAGTCCGAGCACCCGGGCAAGCTGAGACTTGCGACCGTTACGATGAGCGCGAGCATCAACATGTTTTTCTGCTGAACCCGGAGCGAGCGGACGGGACTATTCGCTTGCTCTCGCTTAGCGATGTGTCTACTTGAGTAAGGCATTCGTTCCCTTTCGTCTGTCGGTGCAACCAGCAAGGATTATCGGGAAATCGAGGATGCATGTCCACAGCAGGGCCAGGGGTCAGGGGCCGGGGGCCAGGGGGTCGGGGCCGGGGGAGGGGGCCGCGGGTCGGGGGCCAGGGGCCAAGGCCAGGTGTCAGCTGTCAAGGCACCACACACCACGCACCCGCCCCCACCACACACCAGACCCTGGCCCCAGGCCCCAGACACCAGCCCTTTTACCCGGGCGCGATTCGTATTTACAATGCTTCATGCCAGTTCGCTTCCTTCTTAGCCGGCCGCTGTCCTTGGGCGTGTGGGGGCTCGGGAGGATTGGTCGTTTATCGTTTCTCGTTCTTTGCTCCGCTGCATTTCGGTCGCGATCCACAACGAGAAACGCGAGACGACAAACGTAAAACGAGAAAACTAAAACGAGAAACAGAGTGAGATGCACGGCTTCCGTTCGATATGAGCGATCGTGCAGATCGCGCTAAGCCGCTTATTCCTTCCTCACGATTCAGCGCGCGCGAGGTGATCCTGCTCACCAGGAGGGTATATCCATGCGTGTTGAGACATCCCGCCTCGAGTTGGTTGCCGCGACTGCGGACCTTGCGCAGGCCGAGTCGCAAGATCGGGGACTCCTCATGTCGCTCCTGGGCGTGTTCTTGCCCGAGGGTTGGCCGCCGCCCTTGACTGAGAATCGGGTCGAATTCAATGCGAAACGGCTGGAGCAGCATCCGCACGAGGCCGGCTGGTGGTTCTGGTACATCGTGTCACGCGAGTCCGACACTCACGTCGCCGTTGGAGTCGCCTCCTTCAAAGGGCCACCGAGCGAGGCAGGGACTGTCGAGGTGGGTTATTCAGTCCTCGAGCCATTTCAAAGAAGAGGCTATGCCACCGAGGCGGTTGCTGCTCTGGTCTCCTGGGCGTTCACCCATTCAGAAGTGACCACCATTCTCGCGGAGACCTATCCCGAACTCACACCTTCCATCCGCGTCCTGGAAAAGAATGGGTTTCAGAACATCGGGGCCGGCAGTGAGCGGGGCGTCATTCGCTTCTCACTCCATCGGAGAAGGCAGTAGGCAGTAGGCAGAAGGCAGAAGGCAGAAGGCAGAAGGCAGAAGGCAGAAGACAGAAGACAGAAGACAGAAGGCAGAAGACAGCGGGTAGAAGGCAGAGTTCGTTAGCTCGCATTCAATATATCGCTTCCTGGGTAAGCAGCCGTGCCTCCTCCGTCTGATAGACATTCCATCTACCTTCTGCCTTCCGCCTTCAGCCGTTGCCTACTATCTTCTGCTTACTGCTTACTGCCTAACTGCCTACTGCCTACTGCCCCTCTCAAAAGTATTGCTCCCTGGCCGTTTTGCGGTATCCTGTACGTTGTCCAGTTCGAATCAGACCGCGGCTTGTCGGGCGCTTTTCTGATTCGCGAATGCCCCTCCGACGTCACTCCAACCGAGCGGTCACACCTTTGTGACTCTTGCTCCCCATTCGAGGTATGAGTATGTCCCGAACTGTTTATTCGAGTGTGAGAGAGAAGTCCATCCCCGTCGTGGCGCTGATCATTTCCGTTGGCTTGCTCGCAGGGGCATCCGCGCGCCCGACGCATGCGGCGAGGAGCACGTCGATCCCTGCTTTCCATTCAGCGGGAGCTAGAGCCAGCGTGCTCTATCAAAGTGACGCCGGGATCAGTTGCCGGAACGCGACTTCGGAAGAGGTTGAGACGCTGGCGACTGCAAGAGCCAGTCAGACCCTCTCGGTGATCTCTCCGGTGCGGACTCACGACCAGAATGGTCTCTCAATCATTCTCCGCTCGACTGCGCAACTCGACAGCGTTCCTGAAGCGAGGGCCGCATTCACCAGGGTCGTCGCGGTCTGGCAGTCGATGATCAGCACTCCTATCACTATAGTGATCGATGCGGACTTCGGACCGACCTGGTTCGGCCAGGCCTATCCGCAGGGCATCGCCGGCCTGACCAATCCTCAATTGTTGGTTGGTACGCCGATCTACCCGCTCATGCAGCAGCATCTGATCGATGGCGCCTCTAGTGCCGAGGAGCGGGCGCTTTACTACTCGCTGCCGGAGATCGTTGTGTCCACCGACCTCGGCGACACGGATACAGTAGTCGGACCCTCCGCGTTGTTTCGCGCGCAACAGTTCATAGGTGATATCGCGGTTCCCGACCTCGAGCCTGGGATTTGGGGCCCGCCGCCAGCCATCGGTTTCAACTCGAGTGTCGCTTACGATTTCGACCCGACTGATGGGGTCGACGCGGGGAAACAAGATTTTGAAGCTGCCGTATCTCACGAGATCGGACACGTGCTTGGGTTTGTCTCTTACACAGGCGTAGTCGAACTGGATTCTTCTCAGGAGATTGCTCTCTCGGTGTGGGACCTGTTCAGAATGCGTCCTGGCTCTTCGTTCTCGACGGCAGACCGCATACTTTCTTCGGGCGGCTCTCAGGTCTACTTCGCCGGTGGTGCTGCGTACGCCCTATCAACCGGCCGGCCCGACGGCACCGGTGGAGACGGGCAGCCGGCCAGCCACTGGAAGGATGATACGTTCTCAGGAGATCGCATAGGGATAATGGACCCGACAATGCCGCAAGGTAAGCGGCAGACCATAACGTTCAAAGACCTCGCAGCGCTCGACACATTCGGCTACACGATCAGGCCGGTCGGGAACACCAGGCCCGTCATCAGCGGTCTGACGGCGGATATCAGGGGCGATGTTCTCTCAGTGAGAGCAACGCTGACGGATATCGACGGAGATCCGTCGCGAGTCCAGGTGGGCCTGATAGATGAAGATAACCAGCTTGTAAGCCAGCTTGCGCCTACCACGGAGGATTTCGGGATCGCAGCCAAGACCCTTTTCGCCAGAGACTATCCCGGCATCAGCAGCGTTCCATCGGTGATGAAGGTGAGTCTGGTGGTGGCCGACAGTCGCGGAAATCTGAGCGCGACTGCATTTGCCGATGTCGCCGAGGGGGACGCCGGCGGCCCGAGATTGTCCGCGGCTTCATACAACAAAGGGAGACTGAACATCAAAGGCAAGAAGTTCGGGGGACAACCTCAGATCGAGATCAACGGGCAGATCGTCGCGCCCGCCGGCGGGATCGATATTGGCGGATCGAATAAGAAGCTGGTAGTCGAAGCCGAAGGCGTTCTGTTGAATCTCCGTCCCGGACTCAATCGAGTGCGAGTGATTTCGGGCGGCCTGCGATCGAACATCCTTGTGATGGAATTCTAGGGGGAGGAGGGAGAAGGGCAGAAGGGGAGAAGGGGAGAAGGGGAGATTCTCCACTCTCCCACTCTCCCCTTCTCCCACTCTCCCACTCTCCCACTCTCCCACTCTCCCACTCTCCCCTCCGACCCCTGCTACTGCCTACTTCTTTTCCCGGCGCTCAATCTTGGACAAGGTGTCCCGCAGGCCGATTGTCCTGTTGAACACCAGCTTCCCGGGCGACGAAGCGGGATCCACGCAGAAGTAGCCCAGTCGTTCGA
>JBGPFL010000458.1:0-4952 GCA_041483295.1 Blastocatellia bacterium
GTCGAGATCTCGGTGGTGGCAAAACCGACCTGCCCGCCCTCCGAAAACACCGCATTGATTGCTTTGAAACAGAAGTTCGACCGGTGACTGATTACGTAAACCGAACCCGCTCCCTGAAGACTGCCTGCCGAGAGCGTCACTCGTTCGATCTGCTGCAACCCGGCGCGCTGCTCGGGAGTGACCGGCTGGAGGACAGTGGCGACTTCAACTCCCATTTGCATCGGTAGAGTCCAACCGGCCACGTCGTAGGGAAGAGTTGGGGGCCCGTTGGGCGATTCGCGCAGATCAGGATAGTGTTGCGGCTCGAACAGCTCCTTCACCAGCGGCGCGAAAGGCTGATCCATGAGGACAACCCATGCGCCAGATGTGTAATCGCGGCCGTTGGCGGCAAAGGGTTTCGCAGCCTGGTGAACCTCGATGCCATTGGTCAGGAGCTTCTCCACCAGCATTGCGGCAGTCGGAAGATCATGCTGCTGAGCTGGGATGACATACGCGAAAGGCGGTTCTTTCCGGAATCGCTCGATGTTGTCACGCGCCGCCTGATAGCGGTTATAGAGGAGCGATTCGCGATACTTTGCCGTCGTGTCCAGCACCGCCATCGAAGCGCCGAGCATGTAGCGCACCGCGTCGCTCAGCTTCCACCAACCGCCTTTCCACGGGCTGCTGTAGAAGACCTCAGACCTCAGGGCCTGTCGCTCCCTGGGGAACTCATCGACCGTATAGAAGTGAGGCGTCGCGTATCGGTAGAGGGCTGTCTCAGTGAAGAATGCAATGCTATTCCGGAATATATGGGTGAAGTCGAGGAACCCCGGATACCAGTTGTCGAACCCGGTGCGATGGATTGCTCCCGGCATCTGATGTTCGTCCAGGTAGGCCGCCATATTGATGCCGAACACGTTCAGCCAGCGGGCCATCAGCGGGTGAATATTTGAGGAGATCGGCTCCGTGAACGGCGGGATGAAGATACGCGTGGGAAACGGCGATGTTTGATGATGGCAATAGAAGACGACCGGATTCCATTCCAGCTCGGCGCGCGTCACTTCCTGCGACTCGAGCATATTGTTCATGTAGCCGTCGCGGTTGTTGTCGTGACCGACGTACTCCTGGTAGAGATCGGGCAAGGGGCTGACTTCATAAGGCGTACCCAGATTCTTGCGATACCACGCCACGACCTCGTTCTGACCATCCGGGTTCAGGGTTGGCCAAAGCATCACCACTACATTGTCCAGAATGGCATCGATCTCCGGATCGCCTTGCGTGGCGACTAGATTGTAAGCCAGTTGAATCGTATGCTGTGCGCCCGCCACTTCGGTCGAGTGGAGGCCTCCGTCGAGGTGAACGATGGCCTTGCCCTCCCGAGAGAGGGCTCTTGCTTCCTGGTCGGTCAGTCCCCGGCCGAGCGCAAGGCGACGGGAGATATCCTTGTATCTATCGAGCCGCGCGAGATTCTGAGGAGAAGAGATCAGCGCGATCTCCCAGTCTAAACCCCTGGTGGTTTTGCCCACCGATATGATCTTGATCCGATTCGAAGTTGCTGCCAATCTGCGGAAGTAGTCGCGGGACTCGTCGTAGTTGGCAAGGTAGAAGTCATCGCCTGGCTTGTGCCCGAGCACTGACTCGGGAGCGGGCACGGCTTGAGCGGCAATAGGGCTTGGCCAACTGATTGAAAAAAGCACTACTAGAGCAGAAGCGGGAATGATCGTCTTTGCGCGCATTTCGCGAATGGTAACGAGCGAATCGATGAATGTAAAGGTTGGCGAGAGCTACGGATTCGAGATGAGTTGCGCCTCTTGGCGGGCCCATCCGCTTTGCCGGCCCAGCTCTCTGTATAAAATTCGTCGGTTATCGGATCACGATGAGAGTTCCCTACGAAGAGCTTTATGTCGCTTTGTTGCGAGTGCTGCTCGAGTAGCTAGAGACGGGCCAGCCACCGCTTATGTGATGATAGGAGAAGGCACATGTCTGTGTAGTCGGCATACCGGACTTGTTGACACCGTTGATACGCGGCTGTCCGATACAAGGACGAGATGGGCGTTATACGTCCAAGTTGCTCGCCCGTAGATGTGTATTCTGAAAGCAGGCTACAGGGAGAGGAAAAGGTCGAACTGGTTGCCGACACAGACGGCAGCTACAGGGTAAGTGTCGAAGCAAGGCTGCCTAAAGCGGCCGCCGGAGCCTATGCCGTTCGATTGGCCGAGTTGCGCGTTGCGACGGGGAAAGAGAAAGAGCTGGATCCAGAGCATCCCAAGGTGGCTTTCGCGCGCGGCAACCTCGCGATGATCCTCCGCAACAAGGGTGACCTTGTCAAAGCCGAGCAACTCTATCTAAGCGAGCTGGAGATCCTGCAGAAAGCTTTGGGAACGGAGCACCCCGAGGTCGCTGACACACTCAACAACCTCGCCATCCTCTATGCTGCGCCGCGCCTCCTCCACATCGCAACCCACGGGTTCTTCCTCCAGGATGGTCCGGTGGATTCGGTTGGTTCAAACCGTTCTCAGACGCGATCCATCAATGCCAATGTCAAGATCAACAATCCGCTGTTGCGGTCAGGGTTGGCGCTGGCGGGCGCGAACCTGCGTCAGGGAGGCGATGATGATGGCGTGCTGACGGCTCTGGAGGCGTCGGGGCTAAACCTGTGGGGGACAAAACTGGTTGTCCTGTCAGCCTGCGACACGGGCGTAGGCGAAGTGAAGACTGGGGAAGGCGTGTACGGCCTGCGTCGAGCGTTCGTCTTAGCTGGAACAGAAGCCCTTGTGATGAGCCTGTGGCCGGTGAGCGATTACGTGACTCGCGAGATGATGACGAACTACTACAAAGGCCTGAGGGAAGGACGAGGCCGCGGCGAGGCGCTCAGGCAAGTGCAACTAGGTCTGCTAAAGCATAAAGGGCGCGAACACCCATTCTATTGGGCCGGCTTCATTCAATCCGGCGAGTGGGCTAACCCGGACGGCAAACGTTGAGAGATCTCGGAAATCAAATGTTATCGACGCGTTCCCAATCTCCATCCCTCGAAAGGCTTCACGGTCGCACAGGTGGGCCCGCCGTCCTTTCCAGTGCCGGGAACCCGAGTCTCAAGAACCGATTCCGAATCAGCCAACAGTCGATCGATCATCTTCCACGTGATACCGCTCAATGGTATCTTCAACCGGCGACTCCAACATGAGTCCGTTTGGCCTGCATACGTGCCGATGTCGATGTAGATGAATCGCTGACCGGGTGGACCCTGCACGAGTGGACCAAGAAAAGTCGGCATGGCATTCTTGCGGCTGGCCTTTACTCCAACGGTGAATTCGAAGTACAGGTCTTTCGCTTTGGATCTTTGCTTCTGGATTGTCTCATAACTACTGCCCCGACCTTTTTGCAAACCGAAGTCCACATCAGCCGGCGGTT
Organism: Blastocatellia bacterium; assembly: GCA_041483295.1. Classification (GTDB taxonomy): domain Bacteria; phylum Acidobacteriota; class Blastocatellia; order UBA7656; family UBA7656; genus DASYSA01. The sequence continues at coordinate 3,391 of JBGPFL010000458.1, forward strand.
TCTCCAGGACGATCCGAAGCGTCAATTCGCGTTCCATGCTTTCCTCAATCAGAACGTCAATAAGGAGATCGCGCAATACCTGCTGAACCACGGCGCAAGAAAGACTTCACTACTCAATCTTCACTACCCCAATCTTCTCTAAAACTCTGAGGTACGCGGCCACGTCGTCAACCGGGATGGGCCTGTAGGCGGCAGCGATATAGTCTCGGATGGCCTGAACGTTACGCTTGCCGTCAACCAGGTTCAGTATCTCGTAGAGTATTATTTCGCGATGGGGCCCCGAGAAGCTGTGTTCGAGAGCTTGCCTATCCTCGGCGCTGGCGCGGTCTTCGACGTAGTCGTAATAGTAGATGTTCATCGGCCCGAGCACCTTGCGGGTTGGGACGCGGTGGGAATCGACGGCCACCGATCTCGGCCGCGAAGCCTCTTTTGGGTTTTTTGGCTTCTGGTCTTTGGGCTGGTCCTTCGGTTCGATTGTGAAGATGACGCGGTTGCCTTTGCGCTGCTCGCTGATCTGGCCTGTAAGCAATAGCCAGGTGCCGCTCAACTGCTCAGCCAGCCCTTCAACTTTCGATTCAAGGCTCTTGTTGTCCGGGGCCAACGTCAACACCCACGACAAGGCCTCGACGTCGCGGTCGAGCGAACGGGCGATGATATTGCGGGCCTCGTCCGGCCCCTCGGCTCCCCGCAGTTCCGCCTGGCGAGCGCGCTCTCGATCCCTCGGTACGTCTGCCATGGCTCGAGCGAAGACCTCGTCGGCAAGCCTGGCGGCCTCCCGAACCCCGGCGCGAGCAAGGAAGTAGCCCGACGACGCGGCGATGAATGTCGATCGCTTCATCTTGGTCGCGTCGATGTTGGCCGGCAAGTCGTTATTTGTATGGATGAAGACATCGGGCCAATCTCGGAGGTAAACTGTCGGGATGCGGAAGGAGCCTTCCTCGTAGACATCGTGGTCCGATCCCATTCCATAGGGCGTAATATCGGCCACCAGGCTGTCTTTGCTACCTTCCGGCGAAACAAGCGCGTCTTCGAAACCGGCTCCGGAAGCCGCTTTCAGGCTGCCTGAGATCGCGTACTCGGCGAAGATGTCGGCGACGGTGTTGACCGCGCCCGGAAGTGACGCCGGGGTATGGGTGACGTGGAGAACGGATTTCGTGATCGAGTAGTTGCCTCCGACCATGTCGCAATGTACCGCCGCCTTCATTCGACGAACCACATCGGGGTGCTGAGCGAAATAGGCGAGCGTGCCATTGATCTCCGGCGGCCAGATGAAACGAATCGTTCGGCGAGGCCTTTCGATCTCGCCTCGGCGAATGAGGGAACTCAAGGCGCGCCCGGCCTCGAGGATCGCCGCCGCTCCGGAAGCATTGTCGTTTGCGCCAGGCTTCTGGTGGCAGAGATGGCAGGAGAAGACAATCTCCTCACTCGCCGCATCTGCGCCGGGGATCACTGCCGTAACGACGTCATAGGCGGATGGGCGCATCTCCGCTTTCACACTCGCCCGCAGCACTATCTGCTCACCGTGGGCGAGCCGATCTCGATACTCGCGCGCCTGGCGAAGA
>JBGPFL010000459.1:0-4949 GCA_041483295.1 Blastocatellia bacterium
CACCACTCGAGTCGCCTACTACTATTCGTCAGACGGCGGGAACACCTGGGGAACCGGACTGCTCCAACTCGACACTCCTCAAAAAGTGTTCTCTCGCGCGTCTGACCCGTCGGTAGCAGCGGACGCAGACGGCAACTTCTACCTGTGCGCGCTGATGTTGGACAATTCGAGCTTCGACAATGGCGTTTACATATTCAAATCGACCGACCGCGGGCGTACATTTTCACAACCTGTGCCCGCGTTCTTAGATCTGGCAAACCCGACCAATCCAAGGGTGTCCGACAAGTGCTACATCACTGTCGATACATCTCCTGCCAGTCCGTTCAAGAATACGGTCTATGCAGTGTGGACCCTGACTGACAGAGGACCGGACGGCGTCAATCGTGCCGTAATACAGATCGCGAGCCGAAGGCCTGGAGACACAACCTTCTCCGTGCCGAAGCAAATCAGTCACGAAGGCGACATGCGCGGCCCCTCGGTTACCACCGGGCCAAACGGCGAGGTATATGCCGCGTGGGAGGGAATCGGAGATCCGAAGGTGCTGCTGTTTAATGCGTCGACAGATGGTGGAGTTATGTTTTTGCCGTCCGATGTGGCGCCTTCTATCGATTACAACATTCACAACTATATCGGTTCGCTCTCGGAGCCCCGCGCCGCAATCTTCATCAGCGGCGTGCCTCGAATGAACAGTTTTCCTGTAATCGACGTCGATCGTAGCGGCGGGCCAAACCGCGGGACCATCTATGTCGCCTGGGCTGAGAGCACCAACCGTATAGACTCCGATATTTTCGTTCAACGTATGGCGCCGCCCAACGGAGGGCGGCCCGAGATCAGCGCTCCGGTGAGAGTCAATAACGATGGATCCGGGGTCGACCAGTTCTTCCCATGGTTGAGTGTCGATGCGAATAATGGTTCCGTGTGTGTGGCTTTCTACGATCGGCGCGACGATCCCCCCTTGTTCATTAACACGTATCTGGCGCGTTCAACCAACGGCGGAGCCAGCTTCGCGGAAAACACCAGGGTAAGCACCGCCGGCTCAGATCCTCGCGTGCAGAAGGACGTGGTGGGATCAACAGGGTCCGCAATCGGCATAGGGGACTATATCGGAGTAACGGCGACGCGCGGCAAGGCGCATTTGCTATGGGCCGACACTCGCAATGGAAAGCAAGAGATCTTCTACGGGCAGGTCGAGTACGCGTCAACAGGAGGCGGCGGCGGAAATGCGCCGGCTAACGACGCATGTGAGAATGCGCGGCTTATCCCGGCAGTGCCTTTTCGCGAAGAGATTGATACACGCTCCGCAACGGGTTCGGCCAGCGACCCGGTCTCCTGCTCGGGCGCCCGTGACTCAAACAGCGTCTGGTACGCGATCAGGGCCTCGGCGCAGACGGTATATGGCGTCGACACGATTCTCAGCGACTATGACACCGTCGTGAGCGTCTACACAGGCTCCTGCGGCGCGCTGACACCTGTTAGATGCAGCGATGACTTCGGAAGCGCCATTGGTTTTGCAAACCGCTCGCTGTTGACCTTTCCGGCTCAGGCCGGCGTCACTTATCTGATCGAAGTGAGTGGCAAGGGGAGCGGTGGAACCTTGAGTCTTCGAGTCGGGGCTCCAACTACGACCAGCGTCGAATACAAAACAGCGCCCGACGGCAGCAAAGCGCTCAAGATCAGCGGGGCGGGATTCATTGACGGCAATGCGACGGTCAGCATCACCATCGAAGGCGCTGTAACCGTGCTGCCCACGCTGTTCTTTCAAGATCGACAGGCAGATGGAACGGTAACGACGCTGTTCGCTACTAAGAAGAAACTGAAAAAGATGGTGAAGCCGGGAGTGCTTATCACCGTCACGGCTGAGAGCCCGTCCGACAGCTTAAGCTTCGCGCTTCCGTTCATCTTTAGTCGCTGAGAACTGGTCTCAACATGAAAGCCCTCAAGTTTGATAGCAAGCTCCAACTCGTCCGCGATGTGCCTTTGCCGCGAAGGCCAGGAGAAGCGCTCATTCAGGTGCTCAAGGCGGGAATATGCAACACCGACCTCGAGATCACGAAGGGATATGCCGGCTTCGGCGGAGTCCTCGGCCATGAATTCGTCGGCCGAGTGATTGAGTCTCCTGATGCCGCGCTACTGGGGCGGCGGGTTGTCGGCGAGATCAACGTAGGCTGCAACGTGTGCGCTCTCTGTCGCGCGGGAGACTCGAGGCACTGCGCTACGAGAACGGTGCTTGGTATCAAGGGTCGCGACGGAGCGTTCGCGGAGTTCCTCTCTCTTCCGACTCGAAATCTTCTGGCGGTCCCTGAGTCGGTATCGGATGAGGCCGCGGTTTTCGTTGAGCCGCTGGCTGCCGCGCACCACATCCTTGATCAGATTGCGGTCGGGCCATCGTCACGCGTTGCGATCATTGGCGACGGCAAGCTTGCGCAACTGATCATTCGGGTTGTCGCCACAACCGGCTGTGAGATCACAGTCGTTGGCAAGCACGAAGAGAAACTGGAATTCGCGAGATCCCTCGGCGCACGGCTTCTTATGCTGAAGGATATCGGAATTGAGAGTCTCGGTGTCCCACCAGACCAGCCCGACGTGGTGATTGAGGCAAGCGGCTCGGCGTCGGGATTGCCGCTCGCGCTCAAGCTGGTTCGCCCGCGAGGCATCATCGTTCTCAAGTCCACTCATCACGGCGAGACACCCGTCGAGATGTTTCCCGCCGTAGTGAACGAAGTAACCATAGTTGGGTCGCGGTGCGGGCGCTTCGCTCCGGCCCTCGAGCTTCTCAGGTCCGGAGCGGTTGACGTCGTGCCATTGATCTCCGCTCGATTTCCGATGGACGACGCGCTTCTCGCCTTTCAAAGCGCCGCCGATCCCGCAACGTTGAAGGTGGTCCTCGACATTGCCGACTGACGTTTCGCGTTTATCCTCTCGGTTCTCTCGATCTTCGTTTATGCATAATGTGGTCGAAGGTCAACCTGCACGAAGCGTTTCACCTATCTCCCTCTATGAAGTCTTGAAGTAGGCTCCCAGAGCCACTTCGCCGTTTGCGCTCAAAAAGAAAGTAGTTGACACTCCCGGCGCCTAAATGCTATAACCGCCACAGTGGCTACCATATGTGGCGTAGCCCCTGGGGTATACCCACAATATTTAGGGAGGAACGATGAATCAGGGAGATCTCATTGAGAAGGTAGCAAGCGCCGCTTCCATAACCAAGGCGGAGGCTGAGCGGGCGATCAACGCGGTTAAGGGAGCGATCACTGACAGTTTGCGCAAGGGGAACAAGGTTACCCTCGTTGGGTTCGGAACGTTCGCGGTTTCTCATCGCAGAGCCAGGCGAGGCCACAATCCGTACACGACTGAATTGATGAAGATCCCAGCGGCCAGGGCCGTTCGTTTCACGGTAGGAAAGCAGCTCAAGGAGGCAGTGAACAAGAGAAAGAAGTGATCAGCCGGGCGGGCTGCGCGCGAGCGGCCCGAGAATCTATGAACTGCCTACCCCCGCTGTCGATCTCCACCGGCCAATCATTCCTCGCTTCTGCAACGATTCTCGCGCCTTACGACATCCTACCGATGCACTAAAACGTGCGGTTGTTAACTGAAAGGTGCGGTAAAGAACTCGCTTGATGACTCGTAAGGCCATTTTTGCAGCATTTGCCGATTAGGCTTCGTGGAATGGCGTTTGCCTGCCAAAGAGCGTCGGCCGCCTGGTTTCGGGGGCGCAATGAAGACTAGGCTTTACATCTTCGTGCTCAGTGCTATTCTAATAGCGACTTGGAGCACCGCAGTGGCGGCTGATTCCGAGAAGAGCGGGCAGACGGGTAAGAAGCAGATGCAGGTTATTCTGGTCGCAAAGAAGGACCGCGACAGGTCGGGCAGAAGTGGCAAGACCGAGAGGACGCGTCCCGAGAATCACAGCCAGCGGTAAGACCCGTGAGAAAAGGACGCAAGCAATGAAGAAGATCCTGTTAGCTATGACGATTGCGATCTTCGGCGGCGTCGCTTTAGACCGCGTACCCGGACAGGAGCCATCTGCCTACGCATTCACCGCTGGAGACGACAAGAAGAAAGACGACAAGAAGAAAGACCCGCCTGGACCACCTGTTGTCAGGGACAAGCAGCCAAAGCCGAAGGACCCGCCTCCTCCTCCAAAGAAGCCGTAGAGATCTAGTCGGCCGGCTTGGGGGCGAAGCTGGAGAGGGCCGCGGGCTCGTCAGTGAATATCTCAAACACACCATCGAGCTTCGAAATAGTCAGAATATTCATGACCGACTGAGAGGGAGAAAGCAATTTGACGTGGCCCTTCTGCTTCAATACCGACCTGTAAGTCTTGATCAAGCTTCCCACGCCAGTGCTGCTTATATACGTCACGCCGCGAAGGTCCAGCAGGAATTCGATCTCATCCTCTCCCATGAACTGCTGCACGATTTCCGCCAGCCTATCGGGACCATCACCCGGGTCCAACCGCCCGTTTATCTTGATGACTCGTACGGAATCTACTTTTCGGCTGACTAGCTTTGTAGGACGTCTCATCATATCGATTAACTCTTCCCTCGAACTGTTGTACGGCGGGACCAATGTGGTAGACCCTTGGTCTGCAGTGTAAAAAGAGGCGCCCACAGGTTAAATGCAGATCCAAGCCACCACTGACTCCGAGCAGTAACATCTGAGGCCGTGCGAACTAGCCGACTATACTACATCAAGGGACTAGACTTTTCAAAAGCCTCTTAGACCCAGGTGCGCCGGACGTGTCCACAGAGAGGGACCGCTCGAACGCGAGGTCGATACTAGCCTTCATAAGACCAGGGCTCGATCAACACATCCATCTGGCCCCCACAGACCATCCCTTCGGAGTCTTCATAATCATCCGCTAGATTGAAGTGGAACAGCCCGGTCATCCTCGTCCTGAGCACTTCGCGCGCTTCGGCCCAGATGTCTGCTTCGATGCAACCGCCTCCGAC
>JBGPFL010000460.1:0-4941 GCA_041483295.1 Blastocatellia bacterium
ATCATCAATCGTGCGCAACAGCGCACGGTTATAGAAGACGCCAAAGCCCGCCCGAATGACCGTCTTACCTGGCTGTGAGACACCCGACGATCCATCATTACCGCCGAACGGATCCCAGGCGATAGCAAGCCGAGGGCTGAAATTGTTACGGTCATCGAGAATCGACTCATTGTCCCAACGCAGCCCAAGAGACAGGGTCAGGTTCGGCTTTACCCGCCACTCATCCTGAACGAAGACCCCAAGTACATCATTCGACTGCCGGCTGTCGGTATCGAAGCGCTGCAAGAACCGGCTGAATCGATCCGCAAGAAAATCATCTACGCTCTCAAAGGTGAACTGGCCTGCGGCGGCAAAAAGGTCGGTGAAACTCGAGCGAACCTGTTGTAGGTCGCCGCCGAGCTTGAACTGGTGAGGCCCGCGCGATCGACAGGCTGTCCTGAACTTGCGCCCGCTTCTCTTTGCGGGCGAAGGCGGGAGAGGACTGGCTCCCGGTGAAGGCTCCGGCAACGATCGTCCCTGGTTTGTCGATTACAACACCGGGCGAGTCAATCGCGCCGCTGTTGCGCGGGAGCAGGCGCGAGAGCTGAAATCGCGCCTGGTTCACGATGGTCGTCCGGAGCACAAGGTTGTCAGACAGACTAATCGAGTCCGAGTTCCGCCCCTCAATCAGTATGGACTCAGGCAAGCGGCTACCTCCGGGAAATCCCCTTTTGTTCTCTCCTCGCACGAGATCGAACCGAGCCGTTACGTTTTGCGACTGGCCCAAATTGAGGTCGCCACGCACATTGACAATGTTCCTGGTCTCCGGCGTCGAAATCTCTTCAAGCAGCAACGCTACCGGAGTGCCGGGCGCCGCAGCTCCGTTCGGCCGGGGCAGAGGGAAATGCGGATTTGTCTGAACGGGCAGAAGCACATTGATCTCAGCCGAGTCGGTCACACCGGACCGCTCGTAGCCGGCAAAGAAGAAGTGTGGTCCGCGAATCGGTCCGGAAACGATTCCGCCTTCTCGGGTCTGCTGCTGAGGCACGCGGCCAAGCCCCCTCGCATTGCGAAAGAAGGTATTCGCATTCAACGACTCGTCGCCAAAGAGAGCGTGGGCCTCACCGCGGTATCGGATGTCTCCACCTCGCGTGCGAATGTTGATGCGGCCGCCGGAAGCGCGCCCGTACTCGGCGGCGTATTGATTGGTAATGATCTGCACTTCGGCGATGGCTTCCGGGTTGAGGGCGATGCGCTCCCGCGCCCCGCGGTCATCGTTATTGTCGAGGCCGTCGATTGTGAGGTTGTTCGACGTCGCCGGTGCGCCGGTGAGTGAAAAGATTCCGGCCTCCTCGGGAGTTCCTCTAAGAAACCTGCCCTTGCCTTCTTCGGCCAGATCTCCTACTGAGAGAGGCGCCTCCGCCACACCCCCAAGCAAGAAGACCAACTGTAGAGGATCGCGATTGGCAATCGGCAGCGCATCCAGCTCCGTTCGCGCGATTGTGTCGCCGGTGACCGTGCGAGTAGTGTCAACAAGCGGCGTGCTGGAGACTCCGACGTTGATCTGCTCGTTCACGCCGGCGGGCGCGAGCGCAAAGTCGATCGCAATTGTTCGTCCGGTCGTGACCTCGATCCTCTTGCTCTCTTCCGTCGCGAAGCCGGTGGCGGTGGAGATAAGTAAATACGCGCCGGGGTCGCCAACCACGAGGCGATAGCGTCCCTCGGCGTTCGATGTCGCCGAACGCTCTATTCCGGTTGCGACGTGGCGAGCCACGACAGTTGCGCCTGAGACAGACGCTCCGGCGCTGTCTCTAACGGTTCCCTGAAAGATTATGTTGTCGAGATCGTCGGCGCGGATTGCGGCGGCCGATCCCAGAGAACTAGCGATGAGCACAAGGATACCTACTGCAGACAGAACGCCAGGTCGATAGCACATTGGCTGAACCTCCGGTTTTGGCTATTCAGTTTGGTTCAGACTTTGGGGCGGGCGGCCTGAAGATTGAAGCCAACTGGCTTCACAAATGATTGACGCGATTCGCGTCCGTGCGGATGCAAAAAAAGGGAAGAATTTCGAATTGCGAATTGAGAAGGGCGAAATTCGAAATTCTTCTCTTCCTTCAGTCGCCACGCTTCACGACCAACTCGATACGGCGGCGTGGAACAAGGGCGCTCTTGGCGTTTTCGTCTTTTACAAAGAACTCCTGGCTAATATTCTCTCTGATGTACTGAAGGAAGTGCTCGAACTCGTGCTGCATCCGGTTCATCTTTTCTCGCATGTTCAGGATTATCTCGACGCCGGCCAGGTTGACCCCGAGATCGCGGGTGAGGTTCAAAATGAGTTCGAGGCGTTCGACGTCCTCCTCGGTATAGTAGCGGGTGCCCTTCGCCGAGCGCGATGGCTTGATCAATCCCTCGCGCTCATAAAGACGGAGCGTCTGCGGATGAATGTCGTACTCTTCTGCGACGACGCTGATGGTGTATTTCTTCGCCTTCCTGATCTTCACGGCCGCTCCTCGTCCTCAGTCCGATCTTTGTCGTCGTCCTTGCCGCCGCTCTTTGTCTGTCCCTGTTCCTCGTCTTTCACGTATTCGACGGCGGCTCGCTTGCTGCTGGTGTTGCCTACAAACTTGTCCAGCTCGAGCATTCCCGCTCGGAGCATGGAGCTTCGTGCATCAGCCACATCGCGCTCGTACTCCTGAGAGGTGCGGCGGCGCCTGCGTTCGCCCTCCCGGGATATCGTCCACATCGCCAAGACGATTACCGCAATGGCGATCAACCATGCTAACGCCTGCCCCATGGTTTCCCGCCTCCTGTGTGCACGTTCATTCAAGCCCCATTTCAGCTCGCGGGTTCTCGGGGTTATAGCGGGCGTAGCGCTGCAGCAGTTCCTTGGTCTCTTCGCTGATGACTTTGGGCAGGGTGATCTTGACTTCGACGAATTGATCGCCGCGAACACCTCCTGCGCGCAGGCTTGGGACCCCGCGCTCTCTGAGCCTGAACTTCTGCCCGGAGTGGGTCCCCGGAGGAATTCTCAGCTTGGCTTTGCCGTCAACGGTGGGGACCTCGATTCTGGCTCCCAGAGCCGCTTCCGGGATAGTGATCGGGACTATGCAATAGATGTTGTCGCCCTGCCTGCGGAAGTACGGATGCGGCTCAACCCTGGTTATGATGTAGAGATCGCCCGAGGGTCCTCCCATCGATCCGGCTTGCCCCTTGGCAGGCACACGGACCCGTGAGCCGGTCTCGACCCCCGCTGATATCTTCACCGGAATCGTCTCACGCTTGGGGAAGGCGCCGGTTCCTCTGCACTTGGTACAGGCCTGGGGCACCAGTCCCGAGCCGCCACACTGCGCGCATCGCGACGTTCCGCCAAACATTCCCGGGCGCTGCCCCGTGCCCCGGCAAGCGGCACAGTTCACCTTTACCCCTTCGTTTTCTCCGGTTCCCTTGCAAGCCGAACACGTTTCATTGCGATCGATTTCAATTTTGGTCGTCAGGCCATGCATCGCTTCATCAAACGACAATGCCAGCGGGCACTCGATATCGGCGCCTCGCGTGGCCTGCTTCTGCTGCTGCGGCGTCTGGCTGCGAAAATTCGTAATGATCTCTGAAAAGATGTCGCGAAAGTTGGAGGCGCCGAACTTGGAGAAGTCGACTGCGGGACCCGCGGCTCCGGCGGCTACCTGATCTGAATAGTAGCCGTAGTGATCGTACACCTCTCGCTTCTTCGGGTCGGCCAGGACCTCGAAGGCTTCCGATATCTGCTTAAAGCGCTCTTCGGCGTTTTGGTCGTTAGGGTTGACATCGGGATGGTGGCGCCGCGCCAGCCTGCGGTACGCCTTCTTTATGTCGTCCCCTCTCGCTGAGCGCGGAACGCCAAGCAGTTTGTAGTAGTCGGTGGCGGGCATAGGTTAATCGAGCGTGATGCGTGATTCGTGATGCGTGAGGAGTGATCCGTGATCCGTGATGCGTGATCCGTGATTCATTCACGTATGACTGGTCACTGGTCACGCATCACTCGTCACGCATCACTCGTCACTCCTCACTTCTTCTTATCATCAACGTCGACGTACTCGGCGTCGATCACGTCATCGCCGCCGCTGGAGCTGCCGGCCGCTGCGCCTGAGGCTCCTTCGGCTCCGGAGGTCGGTTCGCCCGGGTTGCCGCCGGTCTTGGCTTGTTGGTACATAATCTCGGCGATCTTATGGGATGCCTTTGCCAACGTTTCATACGCGGCGTTTATTTCAGCAGCGTCTTCAACGTCCAGCTTGCTCCTGGCCTCGGTGATGGCAGCTTCAACGGAGCCCGCGGTTGACGCATCGATCTTGTCCTTATTGTCCGCCAGCGTCTTCTCGGTCTGGTAGATGAAGTTGTCCAGCTTGTTTCGGGCTTCGATGCGCTCTCGAGCCTTCCGGTCTTCATCTGCGTGAGACTCGGCGTCGCGCATCATGCGGTCTATCTCATCTTTGGACAGCCCGGACGAGGAGGTTATGGTGATCGTCTGCTCTCGACCGGTGCCCATGTCCTTGGCCGAGACATTCACGATACCGTTGGCGTCTATGTCGAAGGTTACTTCCACCTGCGGCATACCGCGCGGCGCCGGCGGAATACCCACGAGCTGGAACTTGCCCAGCGTTCGATTCTGCCCCGCCATGGGCCGCTCACCTTGCAACACATGGACTTCTACCGAGGTCTGGTTGTCGGACGCGGTTGAGAATGTCTCCGACTTGCGTGTCGGGATTGTGGTGTTGCGGTCGATCAGTTTGGTGAACACACCGCCAAGAGTCTCTATTCCGAGGCTCAGGGGCGTCACGTCGAGCAGCAGCAGGTCTTTGACCTCGCCGCCCAATACTCCAGCCTGAATGGCCGCGCCCACGGCGACGACCTCATCCGGGTTGACGCCCTTATGCGGCTCGCGCCCGAAGAACTCCTTGACCATCTCCTGGACCTTCGGAATGCGAG
>JBGPFL010000461.1:0-4938 GCA_041483295.1 Blastocatellia bacterium
AAGCCTTTGAAGATCGTGTTCGTTGGGACGGGGCCGTATAGAACCTTTCCGGTCCGGTCGAATTGCGTGCCCCTCTTCGTGTAGATGGCCATCCGTGTGTTCACAATTTGGAATATGTGGTTCGGCCCTACGGCGAGGCTGTTGTCGGACGGGTTGCGCAGCGCGGCCGAGCCCTGCGGTCCTACAAACCCGACGCCGAGTCCATTGAAGCTTTTCACAAGCGATGGGGCGGGCCGAATGCCCGGAGACCTCTGTTCAACCAACGCCGCGCCCGGTGGACTTTTCATCACTGGCGGTATTATGGGCGCTGCGGGAGTCTGCATCTCTACTTGAAGCGTCTCAGGAGCAATATTGACTCCAGAGCGCGGTGCGGATGTGGCAAATCCGAAAAAGACAATCGTGATGGCGATCGCGGTTGCACCAGCCCTAGGCGCTTGCACGTTCAAGATCTCGTGACCTCCTGGATTCGTTTGGATAGCGGGCGCGACTGTATCAGTCCAGGCCCGTGCTCGCAAATGATTACAAGGTCCGACAAGTTGCAGCCTCGCAGTTCGACGTGAGATTTGAATATCTCTGAAATAGGCTGAAACCACCTCGCGTGCCGTGGGTAACAACGAACCCCGAATCCCCGCTCCGCCCCTTTGACGGTCTCGGAGCTGCTGAGTCCAGCACTCTGGTTAAGCAATTTCGTGGTGTGTAGATTTTTCTCCGCCCGCGGTAAGACTTTACCTGGGCATCTCGGGTCGGAATCAGCGTCCCCGCTCGCACATGATAAAAGCGTAGGTCGGAAAAATTCATTTCAAGGCAGAGCCTTAGGTTTTCAAGTTGCCAAGTGTCTCATTCGATTAGCCTCACTCAACCACTTGAGTACATCTGCATATTCGGAGAGGGTTTATCCGAGTGAGTTGCACGTGCTGCGATACCGAACAGGATCCTGGTGTTTGATGGCACAGCGTTCGCTGGAAGCAGGACAGACAGATCTGTCGGTCTGCTTGATCATCGATTTCAATCAACCGAGGCACACCACCTGGGATCAGATTCCCCGGTGTTGCACTTGCCGGTCGAACCCGAGCCGAGGGCCGCTAATGCCGAGCCCGCTTGAGATCTCAGCCAATCACTCAGAGGCCGGGGCCCGAAAGATAAACCAGGGAGGGGCACAATGAACATTCGCACTCTTCGCTTTGTGATATCGGCGCTTGTGCTGCTTAGCCTTCTCGCTGCTTCAGCGGCGACACCTAAAGACAAAGACAGTCGCATCGAATTCGATGGTCTAATCAATGCGCTGCCTGTCATTGGGTTAGTTGGCGACTGGGTGGTGAGCGGACGAACCGTTCACGTATCGATCACGACACACATTAAGCTGGAAGATGGAGTTCTTGCCGACGTTGACGCGTTCGTGAACGTCAAGGGATCTCTGCTTCCCGATGGTTCGGTTACGGCTACGGAGATCGAGGTCACGGATGGCCCGGGCGTCGTACACCAAGTCGATTTCAGCGGCTTTCTCAGGTCGCTGCCTGCGGGTGGGTTGAGCGGCGACTGGGTGGTGGGCGGCGTTACTGTGCGGGTGAGCAGCGCCACCAGAATCAGGCTGGAGCGCGGACCCGTGGCACTGAATGCCTTCGTAGAGACGAAGGGTTTCATAGATCAGGACGGTTCCGTAATCGCGGAAGAGGTCGAGGTGGCAGCCGTTCCGGGATCTACTCGTCAAATCGAGTTCCGGGGTTTCATAGATACCCTGCCGCCCGGCGGCTTGATCGGCGACTGGATGGTAAACGGAGTACTGGTGCACGCCGACACCGGCACCACGTTCAAGATCGAACGAGGCGTGCCCGCGGTCAGAGCACTGGTGGACATCAAAGGCCTCCTGCTGTCTGACGGATCACTGAAGGCGGCGGAGATCGAAGTTGAGGTGATTCCCGGCTCTACACGTCAATTCGAATTCAAAGGCTTCGTCGACGAGCTGCCGGATGGCAGCCTGCTCGGAGACTGGATTGTGAGTGGGAGGACGGTGCGTATTAGCGCCACCACCAGGGTTCACCAGGAGCGCGGCATAGTGGCGCCTCACGCCTTTGTAACCGTGAAAGGAACTCTGGGTGCCGATGGAGCGGTTAGCGCCGTTGATGTTCAGGTGGAGGCAAGCCCCGTCCGTGGGGGGCGGATCACGTTACGGGGATTCATCGAAACATTGCCGTCCGGTGGCCTGACTGGCGACTGGTTCGTTAGCGGCCGCATAGTGCGCGTCACCGCCGACACTCGGATTAAGAAGAAAAAGGGACTGGTGGTTGCAGTGGGTCGCTTCGTCGACGTGAAGGGAGTACTGGGAGCGGATGGCTCGGTCGCGGCGAGCAGCATTAAGCTAAAGTTCTAAGAGTGCGATTCCAGATCAGTGATGGGTGCAATCGACGCGTTCCCAGGGCGGGAACGTTCCCCGGGTCGAAAAGGTCAATCCGTTTCGAGACCGTCTGCTCGCCCGAACATTCGATTCGAAATCGCCTCCTTGGTACGTGAGTTCTGATGAAACGAATTTGACGGTCTGCGGTGGTTCGGCCTCATACCGCGACCTTCTCCAGCCGCGACTGAAAGGCTCTCGGCCGAAACAGGAACTCCACGATGTTCCCCTCGTGCGGCTGCAGCCAGTCGAGTTGGATTGTCGGTACCGCGCCGAGGTTCAGCCGGTCGATGTGCGTCGCCTCGATCAGTTGGCGCTGGAAGTTCTCGTCATAGGTGATCGCGCTGCCAACCAGTGTGGATCCGATCCGCTTCAGCATTTCGTCTTGCGGGCATCGCACAACGCTCACAAACGGGAACATGAATTCCGTGTTGGCCATCGCACTCTCGGGTGAGTCAGCGTGGATCACTACCGGCCTCAGATATCCGCAGCGCTCCTTCTCAACCAGTCGCGGCCCGAACTTCGCAGTGACATGTTCGACCGCCGAATCGTTCAGCCCGGTCTCGATGCTCTTCCAAATTGCTCTTGCAGCACCCGGCACCGTGAACGCGGCGAGGCTCGCCTCAGGGTCTTCAGGCGGTTTTGGTTCGACCGGTCCCATTCGCTCCGCCAGAGCATTGGCGATCTCCTTAGTGTGTCGCGAGGCCCAGATCCCCGAACAATTGATGCAGCCGCGGCCGCTGTTCAGAAAGACGCTGTTCACCATCACATCGAGGTACTTCTCCCAGTCGTCTACCACGTCGTCGCCCAGCAGGATCTTGCTGAAGCCGGGTCCGTGCACTTGAACGCGTGGGTCGCCTCGGTACCGTTCCACCGTCGGCAGGCCGCCGAAAATCATCGTGCGGTTCGATCGCCGCACGACTTCAGCGCCCATCTCGCCGTAGCCCGGATAGATCGAGATCGCTTCTTTCGGCACGCCGGCCTCCGTGAACGCCGCGGTCATTCGGTAGGGAGTCCACGGCTCCTGAGGACCGGGCTTCAGCAGCAATCCCATCTGCATTGGAATCACCGGCAGCCACAACGTGTGAACGCCAGGTGAGTTCGAGGGCAGCACCAGCCCCAGCACAGGCGACTGGGCCTGATAACTCACAGTCACTCCGCGAGGCTCGACTCCGTAGCCGCGCGTCAGGATGTTCAGATCCAATCCTCGGGTCAGCGCGTCCAAAATCTGGTCCATGTTCGACAGTACGAAATGGTTCTTGGTCATGTTGGCCTTGCACATGTGCTCTGGAAGGCCAGTGCTGGCCGACTGCTGGCGCGCGAAGTCATCCGGTGTCTGCGCGCCATCGCCCATCGCCAGGGTTCCATTAAGATAAAGATCCGCCGCCCTTTTCATCATGCCGATCAGATCAGACACCGGAATCTCAGTGAGCACCTGGCGGGCTCGCTCAGCCAATCGCATGTCGCGGCCAAGCAGTCCGGTATTGGCCTGGCTCACTCGGGCCAATGTTTCGCCGGTCACAAAGTGCACTACGTCTTCCTTGTCGAGACTTGTGTAGGGTTCGCCCCATCGCAGAATCGGAATGTTCAGTACTGACATCGTCTCCTCACAAAACTGTTCAGTAAACTCCCACAGTGGTTTGTCCTGCGATCTTGCGAAACGGACGAACACCGCTCACACCATCCCAGGGGTACTGGTCGCAAGGTCGTTCCCGTTCGCCTTCATCTCTCTCAAGGAATCCGGGTATGAACGTCTCAAGAGTAAGCGTGGTCAGGCGCACGCGTCCCGTTTCACCGTACTCGACAAGGTTATCAGAATCGTCAATGGAGACTACTTCAATGACGGCGCGAGGCTGGGGCGCGAAATAGGTGATCTTATAGCCGTCCTCCGGAGTCACCGGCTTCGAGCAAGCCAGTCCCATGAGGGTATTGCCGTAGGTAGGCGTCAGATAGACCCCTTCGCCCAGCAGCTCTTCCATCGCGAAGCGCGTGTATTGAGGCGTGAATTCGGTTCCCCCCGCAAAGATTCCGGTGATGCCGGATTTCTTGATACTGGAGCCCTGGTTCTCGAGTTCCTCTGCGAGCGCCTCGAGTAGCTTCGGCGTTGTGAACAGGCACCGTATATCGTGCCCTGCCGCGAGAACCGTGATCGCTTGATCGATCACGTGCGCCTTGTATTGATCCAACGCTTCGGACTCGCCCCACTTGATCAGCTTGATCACCCACCTCGGGTCCAGGTCGACCGTAAAGCAGATGCCGCCACGGTGCTGGCACAGATGTTCAACGGCAAGCCGCAGCCGCCGTGGACCCGAAGGCCCGAGCATCAGCCAGTTGGCGCCACGCGGGAAATACTCGTCCGGAAGTGTGTCGCTGAAGATTTCGTAGTCTATACGGAAGTCCTCAATCGCGAGGCGGCTCTTCGGCACACCGGTCGTGCCCCCGGTCTCGAAGGTAAAGAGCGGTTTGCCCGCAAGGCCTTTGGGCAACCACCGGCGCACCGGTCCGCCTCGGAGCCATTCGTCCTCGAAAGGTGGAAATCTCCTCAAGTC
>JBGPFL010000462.1:0-4933 GCA_041483295.1 Blastocatellia bacterium
AAAACTATTGACACCCCATGGCCCTTACCTTACCATCGACACACCTTTGTTACAGGTTCGTCGTTTGGTTGGTATGCCCCTTCGTGTTGGTTCCCCAAAGATAGTTGAAGCGCTGCGAATCGCTATTCCAATGAAATAGACCCCAATACCTCAGCGCCGCTGGGCTGAGTCCGAGTTTCGGGAGTGAGATTCGTGTTCGCAGAGCGGGAGCGACGGCCCATGGTTCGATACAAGTTTTGCTTCGGTTTCATTGCAGTATTCGCCTTAACACTGATGTTCACGGGCCAGTTGCCGGCCGAATCCAATTCGTCGCGCGACCGCAAAGTCAAACCGCCATTCGTGAGCGAATACTATCGCAGCCGCAGTTCAGGCCATAAGATCATCGTTTATGCGCAGGAACAGGAGCTTCAAAATCGAATCCTCAGTGAAGGCGGCTCGTTGATCGCGGACTACGGGGGCTTCTCCCTGCTTGGCGCGCCGGCCTCGGCAGCCGAGTATGTCACCCAATCGGCATCAGGATCAGCAGTGCGCGACGACATGAACGTGATATTGCTTCGCGCCGGCGCATTCGATACAACTGACGGCGAGCCCGCAGCGCTCAGCAGCCTGAGCGAGCCGGAAGCGGCCGGCGATCAGCTCTACCTTGTGCAGATGATCGGTCCGATCAAGCAAGAGTGGTTCGACCAGCTCCAGGCCAGCGCCGAGATCGTCTCCTACGTGCCCAATAACGCCTACCTGGTCCGCGCAGGCGCTGACGGAATCCAGCGACTCAAAGATCTCAAGGTCGAGGACAAGAACATCATTCAATGGTCCGGCCTCTTCAGGCCCGCCTACAAGATCGCACCGGAGCTCTCCCTGGAATCCAGCCAGGAGACACTGGTCACGGTGCAGCTCGCGACAACCGATAGCACTCCCTCGGAGATTCAGAGCATCGAAGGGATTTCGTCCGGGCCGCTTATAAGCGAACCGGCGAGCGTCCTCAACTACACGAACGTCAGGATCAAAACAGATCCGCGCCGCCTGGCCGACATCGCTCGCATGAGCAACGTAGTCTGGATAGAGCCCTGGAGCGTGCCCCAGATGCTCGACGAACGCCAGGACATGATCGTCGCAGGCAGCTTCACCGGTGTCAACGGTCTGGCTCCTCCGGGCTATCTCAACTGGCTTCGCTCGAAGCACCTCGACGCAACGCCTGACTTCATCGTCGATGTGTCGGACAGCGGCATCGATCAAGGCATTCTCGACCCGGCAGTCCTGCATAAGGACTTCTTGAACCAGGCAGGGCTTGCTCGCGTCGTATACGCAAGGCTGCTGGGACAGAATGTCATCGAGGGATTTACAAACGATACGAGCGGACACGGCACGCTCAACGCCGGGATAGTAGGCGGGTACAATGCGATTCCGTCGTTCCCATACCTCGACTCGGACGGATACACCCTCGGGCTGGGTGTGCACCCCTTCGTCAGGCTCGGCATATCAAAGATCTTCAATCCAGAGTTTACCTCTCCAAACATGACCGACATGGTTGAGAGGATGTATCGCGATGGCGCGCGAATTTCGAGCAATAGTTGGGGCGCTTACAACAACGCCTACACTACCGATTCTCAGCTCTACGATTCGCTGGTAAGAGATGCGCGCCGCACGGATGCCGGCAACCAGGAGCTGACCGTTGTGTTCGCATCCGGGAACAAAGGGGCGGGAGGTAACCTTTCCACTCCGGCGACGGCCAAGAACGTCATCACTGTTGGAGCATCGGAGAACCTGCGGCCCACGGGGATCGATGGCTGCGGCATCGCCTCGGACGGCGCCGATGACATTCTCTCGCTGATCAAGTTCTCATCCGGCGGACCTGCGACCGATGGACGCAGGAAGCCCGATCTCGTAGCGCCGGGCACACACATTCAATCGGCTCAATCGCAGGATCGCTCCTTCACGGCTGGGGGAGTGTGCGGGCCGAGGAACTTTCCGACCGGGCAATCCTTTTACACATGGTCTTCAGGGACGAGCCACTCGACACCGGCTGTAGCCGGCTCGGCGGCCCTGGTACGCCAGTTCTTTCAGAACTCAACAGGGCGGGCGCCCAGCCCCGCCATGGTCAAGGCCTTCCTGACCAACTCCACCTCCTATGTCAGCGGCTTCATGGGCAATGACAGTCTTCCTGGCGATAATCAGGGCTGGGGACTGGTGAACCTGGGTCGGGCGTTGGATGACACACCGCGAAACATGATCGATCAGACGCAGGTGCTGGGAAGCACAGGCAGTGTGACAACCGTTCAAGGACGCGTTGCCGATCCCACCAGACCATTCCGAGTTACCGTCGCCTGGTCCGATGCGCCTGGAACTCCTTCGGCCAATCCTGTCGTCAACGACCTCGATCTGCAGGTCGAGATAAACGGCAAGACTTATCTGGGCAATCGTTTTCTCAATTCCTCTTCAATCGAGGGAGGAACGCCTGACCGGCTCAACAACGTGGAGAGTGTGTGGCTGAACGCGGGTGTAACCGGGGACTTCACCGTTCGCGTGGTGGCCGCCAACATTGCCGGCGACGGAGTGCCGGGCAACAGTGATACAACCGATCAAGACTTCGCGCTTGTGATCTACAACGTACGCAGCACCAGCTCAGACCCCGGTCCAGTTGATGCTCCGCCCGCCGTCAATGTCACGTATCCGGTCGGCGGTGAAAGACTGATGGCAGGAAGCGTCCTTTCGATTACCTGGGACGCATCCGACGACAAAGGCATCCAGAGCCAGGGAGTAGAGTTCTCGTCCGACGGAGGATCGAGTTACGACTTAATAGGAACCCTGGGTGGCGCGCCCCGCCGGTTCGATTGGAAGATTCCGTCGGTGCCGACGACACACGCCAGAATCAGGGTCAGTGCGCTGGATGGCGTCAATCTCCCTGCTTCGGCGGCAACGCCACTCGATTTTGAGGTAGTCGTGGGTCCGCCGGATACCTCGCCTCCCACTGTGTCAGGCATCTCTCCCAACAGCGACTCGGTGATAGGCGGTGGAACCACCACTACTATCAAGTGGCGGGAAGGGGACAACGTTGGAGTGGTGAGGCGGCTGGTCGAACTATCGACCGACGGAGGCCGAACCTTCCAGCTCATAGCCTCGATCACGGCGCCCGGCAGCGGCGACCAGAAAACGTATGACTGGCAGGTGCCGGTAGCTCTATCGACGGACGCAGGAAAGATTCGAGTCACTGTCTTTGATGGCGCGAATAACTCCAGTTCAATAGTCTCCAACGGGAAGTTCGATATATGGCAACTGCCGATCATCACCGACGCAAACTTCCTGATAAGGGATAGTGGCAAGGGTGAGCTTGAAATTTTCGGCAGAAACTTCCGCGCAGGCGAAACGGAGATATTCGTCGACGGAAAGAAGATGAAGAAGGTCCGGTTCAACGAAAAGTGCGATGAAGTAGACGGGACATGTAAGAAGATATCGAGTCAGGACAAGAAGGTAGGCAAGTTCGTTCCTGAGGGATCGACCGTGACCCTGGAGGTGAGCATCCCCAGAACAGGTCAGGTCTCGCCCGCATTCGATTGGAAGCGTAAGAAAACCAAGGTGACCGAGTAAGGGCAACCGGAACTCAGATGAGAAAGGGGCGGCAACTGCCGCCCCTTTCCCATTCATAGACACCAGCCGCCAAACCCGTGATGCGTGACCGGAGGCTTCACGCATCACGCATCCCGCATCACGAATCACGGATCACGCATCACGGAGCGGCTACTTCGGCTCCTTTAGCCCCTCTCTCGCTCCCTTGTTCGCCCACTCGGCTTGTTCAATCGCACCCTTCAACGCTTCCCTTTCGCTTTCGTCCTTAACCTGCGTCTCCAGCGGCCTGAGCACCTGAAGATGGCGTTCGGTCGCGTCGCGCAACAGGGCGAGCGCCTTCGGTATGGCTGTACTCTTTGGATTCCGCTCGTGAGCATCTTCGAGCTTGGCGACAGCTTCTTCGATGGCCTTTGAGTAGTGCTTCAGCAACTCAGCTCTGCCAACCTGCGGCAACGGACCCCACTCGCGCGCTTCATCTTCAGCCTTCTTTTGAGCCTTCTTGTCCGCCGGCGCAGGGGCGGCTGGTCCGCTAAGGGCCTGAAGCCTGCGGTCGGCAATCTTCATGAATACTTTTATTCGATCATCAGCGGCTTGCGCCTCACGTACGTGGTCGTCCTCCTCTTCGTTGAGGTAGTCGACCGCAGCAGTTGAGGCGGCCCGCTGAACAACGCCGCCCATAAGGCGGGTCGCCTGTCGAGTGGCCGCACCTGAATCATAGCGAGCCTCACCCGGCGGGTTGGAGACTTTCCCCTTCTCCTTATTTGGATCGTCCAACACTTCGCCGGAATCGAAGGCGGCGTTGAGCGCCCTCACACGCAGTTGCTTTGCCTTCTTCAGCGCCGCTTCAGGAAACATCGCACGCTCCGCGGGAAAGAGCCGTTCGATCAGTTCAAGCGTTCGCAGATGTTTGTAGAGGTGCTGCTCCACCTTCTTGGCCAGCCCCCGCCTTCCCTTCTCCTGCGCCAGCGCGACCGTCACTGCCTGAGCGGTCGCCTTATTGTAGATGTCCAACTCCCGTTCTGCTTTGCGATAGTCCGATTCCTTGATCGCATTGTGCGCGGCGTCGAGGTGAGCGGAAGAGAGGTCGAGCAGAATCTCGACTTGCTTCCTGGGATCAGAGGCCGCAAGCCCCAGCGACTCCCGTTCATGGACTGTGATCAGTTCGACGAGCGGGGTCGGATCCACCGGCATCGGCGGCGGAAGCTGTCCCTGCCGAACCGTCGAACTCGCGGAAACGACCAGCCCGACGATCAGAACCGTCATCAGCGGGATACTCAGGAGCCCCTCGATCCGGCCTCCCCCGCTCTCGTGTCGCGTTCGGCGCTTAGCGTTCCGCGTTATCCGATCGGCGCAGCCTTTCCTCTGTTTCCAC
>JBGPFL010000463.1:0-4930 GCA_041483295.1 Blastocatellia bacterium
AAAGCTGCGCCTTGAGCGGTGGTTTGTTGAACATCGACAAATCGAGCCAGCGATTTGCAACATCGCGCTCGGAGATCGTCTGCGCTGGTCGCGGCTCGAAGGATCCGTTGCCTTTGCCACGAGAGAACACGGGCTGGGCGTGTGGGCTCTCGGCTACGAGCTGGGCGGTCACACCAGCTTCGTTGCGGACTTTGACCAGGAACGAGCGCCATCCGTTTTCGAGCAGTTCTGCTTTGGCCGGACCCTGCGCTACCTTAACCCGGCTTTCCGGATTGATGTGCACGTCCACAAGGCAGTACTTGTCGAGCACGTCTTGTATCCCGGCGACTGCCCGTGACACATCGGCTTCGTTGGCCGCTTTTTCCAGGGCTTCTTTGTGCGCAGGGCTGAGTGGCGTCCCGAGATAATCCATCGTTTCCGCCAGGCGCTTGACCTGCGCAACGAACGGCTGTAACTCCACCTGTTCGACCTTTGCTATTTCCTGCACGCCTGGAACGGATGGCAGCAAACCCAGGGTTAGCAGCAACACGCCAATTTGCGCGGCGCATCTTCGGGCGCCAGGTCCCTTATGTGAAAGCAGAGCGAGAGCGAGCTTGAGAACCGCCATATGCACCTTCCTTCCGAGCTGCAAAACTATTCGTTCACAAAACAGGCGAGCGACTCCGCTGATGAGCACGCTCAGTTCTTGACTCCGTGCCCGCGGAGAATCTTTCCAGGCTTCGCCCCTGTGTGCCTTGCGCTCTCGATCACGATCTGGCCATTGACGATTACGAATCCAATGCCGGCCGCATACTGCCTGGGCTGCTCAAAAGTCGCCCGATCAGCCACGGCCTTGTCGTCGAAGACTACAATGTCTGCGGCCATTCCAGGGCGTAGCAACCCACGATCCCACAATCGAAAGGTCTGAGCGGGCAGGGAACTCATCTTTCGAATCGCATCTTCCAATCCGACCAGCTTCTTCTCTCGGACGTAGACTCCCAGCACTCGCGCGTTGTTGCCGAACCCGCGGGGGTGCGGAACGCTGGCACTCGCCGGGTCAGCCACTCCTGCATCGGAAGCGATCATTGTGAAAGGCTGCCGGAAGATCCTTTCCACGTCGGTGTCGGACATGCTGTGATAGATCATCTGCGCGCCGCCGGCCAGGAGCATCTCGATCATCTGTTCCACCTCTTCCTGCACTCCGGCCTTGCCGCGCGCCATACGAGTTATCTCGGTAATGTTCTTGCCGTTGAAAGCCGGATTCGGCCGATAGTTGGCCACCACCGCATAGGCGTAATTCGCGCGTCCACTTTTGCGATTCTCCGCGATCATTTCGCGTTTGATCCGGGCGCGCGTAGTGGGATCCTGCAGCCGCTCTTTTGTCTTCTCTGTCCCGCCGTCGAAGATCCACGAAGGGAATCGCACTCCAAGATTGGTGCTGCTCGCGGTGTACACATACTGATCGACCGTCACCTGCTGACCGCGACTGCGCGCCTCTTCGACCAGCTTGATTGTGCTCAGGCTCGCCCCCCAGCGTTTCTTGTTTGAGACCTTGAAGTGCGAAATCTCGACCGGGCAGCCGGCCAGCGCGCCGATCTCGAGAGACTCTCTGATTGACTTCTCGACAAACTCGCCCTCATCGCGCATATGGGTGGCGTAGACGCCCCCGTGCTGAGCGGCGATTTTCGCCACTTCAACCACTTCATCGGTCTTGGCATAGGTGCCCGGGATGTAGATAAGCCCGGTTGAAAGCCCGACTGCGCCGTCGCGCATTGCCTGTGCGACCAGTTCGCGCATCCGCTGCAACTCTTCAGCAGTCGGAGGACGGTCGAAATCGCCGCTCATTCCAGCGCGGCGAACCGTGTTGTGGCCGACCAGGGAGGCGACGTTGGTCGAGATGCCGAGCTGCTCCAGGCGCGAAAACCACTCGCGAAGGTTCGGCGTCGAACCCCCGCAATTGCCAGTGACTACCGAAGTCACTCCCATCTGCAGGAAGTTCTCCGCTGCCGGCTGATCGGTTATGCCGCCCTCGATGTGCGTGTGAACATCGACGAAGCCTGGCGCGACGATCAAGCCTCTTGCATCAACGACTCGGGCAGCACGTTTCGGATCGAGTTTGCCGATTTCGGCAATTCTTCCGTCTCTTATTGCGATGTCGGCTTCAAACCAGGGATTCCCCGTGCCGTCGACAATTCTTCCGCCCACCACAATCAGATCGAAATCGGCAGCGGACGTGGCTATGACCCGATCAACCAGCGGAATGGCCAGCACGACAGTCAATGCGAATAACAACAGGGTTCTTTTCGACATAGTCTTCTCCGATCGAAGATCGAGCCGTGCTACGAGGCGCAGCTTATCAACCTCGCAGATTTCATCGGCGGAGGTTATCTACCTGGGCTTCTCATAAACGAGGAAGTGCTGTTTCGGCAGAAAGCCCTTCGTTTCCTTCCATACCAGACCTACAACTGCCATCTCTCTGCGTGCCTGGTCGACGGACATTCTGTGCAATCGTTTGATCGGCACGTCGGGGTCTTCGGCGCGATATTCGACTTGAACGACGTGTCCCCCAGGCTTGAGGCTGCGAACGATGCTCTCCATCATCTCGCGCGGATAGGAGAATTCGTGATAGGCATCGACCAGCAGCGCGACATCAACCCCCTGTGCGGGAAGCTTCGTGTCCATCTCCGTGCCGAGCACTGTCACCACATTGTCAGCCCCCAGGCTCCTTTTCCGCTGCTCGATGATCGCCAGCATTTCCGGTTGAATATCAACGGCGTAAACCTTACCTTGGGACACCGCCCGGCTGAGGCGAAACGAGAAGTAACCGGTACCCGCGCCGATGTCCGCTACGACATCAGTTGGCCTGAGCCTCATCTGTCTGACGACCTGGTCGGGCGTCTCGGTTTCCCGCCGCTCGGGGCGCTCGAGCCAATCCGCGCCTTCGTGACCCATGACTTGCGCGATCTCGCGCCCCATATAGAACTTGCCGATGCCATCGGGGTCGTGGATTGCGCGAGTTTCGTATCTTGGCTCCCGTGCCGATTGCCGACCTGACCGTGGCGCCGCCCGGGCCGTTTCGAGCTGCAGGGCAACGAATGCTTGCACCGACAAAAGTGAGACGACGATGAGAATCAGTCTAAGGTTCATAATGTGTAGAAAGCATCATCGCTGAATTCCCCGCGACGCGGCAGAGGTCAATGACCTTTCAGCGCTTGTCTGTCGCAGCAATCGCCGCAGTTCCTCTCGCGTCGCGCGGAGTCGTCTGGCGGCGAACCGGCTCGTTGCTCAGGTTCTTTCCAATGCGATATTCGACCGTTCGCATTAAAGCACCCTTTATCGCTGGGACAAAGGCAAATGAACTCCTGAAACTCTCCCCGAAGCAGATCAGGTCCACGTTGTTATAGGAAGGAATCGAGAACAACATCGTATCCGAAGTTGAGCACTGGCGAGGCCGCGCCATCGACTGTCAGGTCGGTTGGGACCCCTCAAGCTTGCAGCCGCCATCCTCTAAGCGACTATCACAAACATAGTAGCGTATCTCCCATTCCTGATGTTGAGCGGAGACATCGGAAGATTTATCGCCAGCTTGCCGATAGTTCTTGCGTGCTCCGCTTGTGGCCTCTCGAATCGTCTCGATGACGTTCATCCCGCTGCTTGGTTACTACCGAGATCTAGACAGCGTCTTTAACTACCCGACGTTCGCAGACGCGGACAAGATCGCCGCGCTGAATGGTCTGAACAAGCTTTGAGCGGTACGCACGCTGGAAGCTTGCGTACCGACTGAATGCGGGATCAGTCGGCGCCAGGCGGACCTTGCTTGATTCGCGTGCGCACCTTGTCCATCGACCCCCAGACGCTTTCAAGCCACCACGTCGCGCCCGCCTCCTCGAAAGGGCGAACAATCTCTATGGCGCGTTTGCGCTTGCCGCCGGGTGTTTGCCCCCCCGCAATGATGTCGAACGGGGTCTTCTTCCGGCGATGCTTGTCGATGTAGTTCTTGACCTCAAGTATTTCAGAGGGCTTCGCACTGTCCGCTGGGGTTGCCTTGTATTTCTGCGGAATGATCCCATCCCAGCGAAGGGTGCGCTGCATCGACTTTTCCTTCGGCCAGACTCCTACGACCCACACCGGGATTCTCGGCCTCTGGACCGGGGTCGGAAGCATTGACATCTTCTGCACTTTGTAATGCTCTCCCGAAAAAGTGAACGGCTTGCCTTTCCATAAGCCACTCATTATCTCCAGGCCTTCGTCCAGCAGCGCGGCGCGGACTCGCAGATCCATTTCTTCGCCGACCTTGAAGAAGCCTCCATCGTGTTCCGCCGCGCCGAGGCCGACCCCAAAGATCAACCGCCCGTTTGAAAGATGATCGATGGTCACCGTCTCTCTCGCCAGCTTCCAGGGGCGGCGACGAGAAACCGGGGTGATCATCGTACCGATCCGAATCCGCGTCGTGCGCATCGCCATCGCCGCGAGCACGACCCACGGATCGAACCAGGGGAAGTCGGGAAACTTTTCGGTTCCGATAGCAATCGCGTCAGCAATGAAGAGGCCATCCCAGCCTGCTGCTTCCGCTTCGGCGGCGATCTCGGGCAAGACTGGGATGTCACCACCATTCAGGACAAAGCCATAGTTCATCTGAATGTAGCCTCCTTATATGTTCACGTCTGCATTGCCGATAGACTTCTCTACGGGATCCTCGTGAACGATACACCGCCTTCTTGACAGCTTGTGTCATATTTGCAGGAAACATTTGAATCGCGGCGGGCAACCTCGATAGACTTCAGGCAAAGGCAAGTGCGATCTCAACACTGAAACTTGCAACGAGTAGTCAGTCACCTTGATTCTGATGCACTCGGTGTACAGCCTGTACGGGCGTGCCGCCGTGGGGGGCCCTGGGTGGAGCAGCGGGTTGTTTTAGAGGAGGGGGGGCCCCGGGGGGAGGCCCGTACCA
>JBGPFL010000464.1:0-4920 GCA_041483295.1 Blastocatellia bacterium
AAGGAGCACCGACGGAGGAGCCCATTTTCGTTACTTCGGCCCTCACGCCCTTTCAGGTCCCGTCGCGTGGGACCCGGCGGCGCCCACGACGATATATGTGGGTTTGTTGAAGAGCACCGACCGGGGAGCAACGTGGAAGAACTCCGGCTTGTCTGATTCGCCCGGCTTGCTGGCGATAACTCCCCGAGCGCCATCTGTCCTCTATGCAGCTCACGATGAAGACATATATACCCTGGACGACGCATTCGTGGCGAAGATCAATCCGGCCGGCACAGCCCTGGGCTACTCAACTTATCTTGGCGGACGCCGAGGAGATTCAGCGCATGCGATTGCGGTTGATCGGTCCGGCAACGTCTTCGTTACAGGCTACACCGCCTCCTTCGACTTTCCCGTCGAGGCGCCGATGCGGGCCGGGCCTTCCAGTGGGGACGGTTTCGTGGTTCGGATTTCAGCGGACAATGAAGCCGCCAGGCCGAGAATCACGCGCGCTTTCATGTTCAACAACCGCCTTTTCGTGTTGGGCGAGAACTTCAGCAGCGATTCGGCAATCGTCGTAAATGGCGAAGTTGAGCCGACGAGGCTGGATGACCTGAATCCAGTCGGACTGTTGCGCCTGGACAATGCCCGCAAGAAGATTGCGCGCCGGCAAACGGTCAGCTTAAGTGTGAGAAACTCGGACGGCACAATCTCGCCCGGATTTCCGTTCAAGCGGTAGTAGAGTTCCGAGGATCTTCATCCTAAAGAACGCACTGACATCGTTGCAGCAAGATGGACTCTGAGTATGGGTTCCGTATCATGATGAAATTCGCTTCCGGTTATGAATCCGCGAAGGAATTGGCCGACCATCTGACTGCCGCACTCGCCCGGGTCGAGGGCGAGAGCATTCGTATGTACAGCATTGTCGATTCCACAATAGGGGATTTGTGCCTCCAAGGTGTGACGATTACGTTGAGCGGCGCGACGTAGCTCCTACTTTGCGTGTTCTCGATCGCGTCGTTGGCCGTCGTTCTTCTTTCACAAGCCGCACTTCGAGCTTATATCCCAAGGCGCTGGCATATCGCCGAAGCGTCGCGATCGATGGAGAATGCTTCGCTGCGGCCGACTCCAGGCGGGCGATTGCCGACTGCGTTGTACCGACCCGGGCGGCAACTTCCGCCTGCGAAAGGCCAGATTCAGCCCTCGCCTTGAGCACTTCATCCAGAAGAGCGAATTCCTCGGCGAGATCGTCGTACGCCTTCTTCACTTTTGGAAGGGCGAAGGCGCGGGCCTTGAACTGCTTCAGAGTGCTAGTCAGGTTTCACTTCCTTCATTCGCGGCTTCGAGGCGTGGACTCACTAGACTCACTGACGGTAGATTGTTCGGTAGATTCAACGGCTGCTTCTTGTTCGAGCTTGCGGAGGTCGACGATCTGTCCGTCGATATAGACCCAGAACGGTGTGTTCGTCTGATCTGCCAGCCGCCTCGCGTCGCGTGCAGCCCGTTCGAGTGCCGCCCCGGCTTGTGCCAGGTCGGGATCAGTCTCAGCCAAGATACTAGTCTTCGTCACTCACGCCCTTCCTCGATGAGTAATGGGTGTCGTTGAGAATTATCATACGCGACCATGCGTTGACCAGAAGCTTATACTTTGAATTGAAGTTGTGCCATCCGGCATCAAAGCGACGCCGAATCACGGCCTCGGCAACGAAGTGCCCGCCCTCCGCAACGCGATCTGCGACCCGCTCGATAGCCATCTCGGGATTAGGCAGGCTAAGGTAGATCAATTTCACCCGATACCCTAGCTCCTGCGAGTTCTGAATCAACCGAGCATACATCAACCCGCTCAAAGTCGTTTCGAAGGCAAAGCGTTCGCCGCGCCGGATATGGTTGTTGATCTGCTGCCTGAAAGATCACGAGAATATCCTATAGAGAAGTAGCGCCACAGCGACTACTACCAGGATTGTCAGTGAGGCTTCGACGATCACAAATTTCCAATTGGTTGGACGCTTTTCAGAGAGCACGGATTCCTGTGGATCGCCGCCCTTGAGAAACGGAATCCAGTTCTTCTGGAAGTTCAATCGATAGAAAAAGTCTGAGTGGGAGAATTGCGGGTGTCGCCGCTCAACAACGAGAGGCTTGGGTTTGTCCTCGAACCCAAGTGCGCCAGATGCGCCGGCCTCTCGAATTACCCAGGCGGCCAGTCTGACCCACCGGTCTCGCTCTCCGCAATCATTCAGAAGCCGTCGCACTCTGCCAGAGCCGACATACGTTGACCACGCAAACTCCCTGCTCACGATTGATCCGCAGAAGATCACATGGTCAAACTCAACCTCCTGGTAACGCTCCATCGCCGACGCTACCAGGAAAGTCCCAAAGCTGTGAGCAACTACGGATGGCCTGACATTCCCGTTCTCCGCCCTTATGTGTGTGTACTGCTCAAGAAACCAGTCGACCTGCCTTCGACGCAGAGCGGGTATAAGCATTTTAGTCGCCCGAAAGAAGCCGTAGTCGAGAGCTGTTGGCACCAACTGCGCCTTGCCGAGTTCGGTGTCGAGATCTTTCTGCCAAGCTCCCCGCGTACGGATTCCGTGAAGGGTTATGACCAACTGACTGTGGGTATCTGGCTGGCTGGGGAGTGGCTGCTGAAGGCCGCGAGTCGGGGCCTGATGTGAAACGGGCTCGCTATTAGGCGTGAGAGTGGGCGACGAAGTAAGAGCGGGAGCCAGCGCCCCAGTGATTCCCCAAATTAACAAACCCAGCGGATCGGGATCGTTGTTTCGAAAGTCGACCCAGGTCATTCCTTCGAGGAAGACAGGCAGCTTCGGAGCCTCTCGTACGGCGGGGAGGATAACCGGAATAACAGGCGCGTTGCGACGAACGAATTGACGGATGAAGGCCGCAATCTCCAAATCCTGCCACGGTCCGAAGCCGTCCTCACCGACGAACACTGCGGCAGCCCTAATCTTCTCAATCTGATCTTCGAGCACGCGCTGCCAGGGAAAGCCCGGCCGCAACTGTTCGACATCGACCCAGGGTTCGAGACCTCTCTCCCTTAGCTGATTTGCAATCGCCCGTATGGCCTGCTTGTTCTTCGAGTTGTGACAAAGAAAAACATCGAATTCTCCAGTCGGTAGCGCTTGAAATCGGAATGGATGCTTTGTCAATTGTTCTGCGATGGCCATAACGTGCATTCCGTTTGGGTCCTCTTCAAGTAGTGGCCGACACATCTCATCGCAGAACTGGAATCCGCCCTTCAGCGAAGCCACGATGTCGCTTGGTGTCTGGCAATAATCCATAACGCAACCGCGCACGTCGTCGTGGTAGTCGACTCCGGTCATCTCGCCTGCGACAGCGCACAATATGAGCAACAGAACCGAATCAGAAGCAACTCTGGTTCTCTCCAATTCATTGAGTGACTCCCACCATTTTCCTGCCTTCTTCATGAACGCCGACGAGGCGTTAAGATAGTACAGCGACACGATTGCGACGCTAGCGTAGTTCGAATCCGCCGGGCTGTATTCCCTACCACTCATCACGAAGTATTCGTCGTCTTGGGCATCCTGAATGTTTCCATCGACAACCACGATAAGTGAATCCGCGGAGTCCAGGTCGTAAGACGAACGTAGCGCGTGCGCCGTCTTGAGAGCGCTCTCGGCATCCAGGAGCGGTGCACTCAAGGCCAGCTTTGCTCCATCAGGAAGGCGGAGATGCTCGAAGACTAGCTCCGACTGCGCGTTGTTAGCCCGTTCCTTGAAGTGATGAATTTCCGCGTGAGCGCTGTCATGCATTGAAATGACGATTTTTCTCACGAGTGTCTCCGAGACGATTACCCTTCACGGTTTGCGTTTCCTTAGCGTGTCGATCCTCTCTTGCAGGTATTGCGAGAAGTAACCGTCGTATCGCCGTTGAAGCTCGGGTAGCTTCCAGTCGTCCTCGGTTATTGTATTTCTGCACCCGGGAAACCGGCAGCGGCATTCCATTTCAAACTTGATATCGCTGTCGATTGACTCCGAGACGACCATCGCGTAGTCGAACGTCACTTCTTCGCCCTTGTTGATTTCCGTCAAGGCAACGAGGAATATCTGACCTCTAAACCCGATGTTGGGCTCGCAACTGTGATTAAATAAGTCCGTGTCTTCCGGCTCCGTCGCCGTCCTGTCTCCGAGCACGAATCGCTCCTCGATTTGCATAGGATAGTGCTGCATTCGGCGGGGCAAGCGCTCAATCTCCTCGATCAGCATGATATCCCCGCCGAGAACGGCGATCCTTTCGCCAATGGCGACCGGCTCGCTCGCAAACAGGCCTTTCCCATGTATTCGCGACCGACCGACGGCGACCTTGTGACTCAGCCAACTTCTTCGCAGACCCATGGAGTGCTCGTGAAAAAACGGACCCAAAGGGAAAACTAAACCGAGATTTCGTGGGCCGTGTTCGATGAACGTACTTGAGTAAATGGCCTGGCGTGTTGAATTCTCAGACACGCTAATAAGTATGACGATAGGAGCCTAAGATAGTATTCACCTAGGCGCAAGTAGAAAGTGAGCTTAGTCGCTATAGATAACCCGGGTCGATTCGGGGGTTTCTGCCTCTGAGTGCGCGCTGGAGACGCCGGCGTAAGGCTTGAACACGCCGCCCGGCAGCGAGATCACGGCGTCAAGCTTCTGCTCTTCGATCAGCATCCGGCGCAGCTCTTTGTGCGCCTTGCTCGAACCAAAGAGCACACCCTCGGGCACGATGATGGCTGCGCGTCCACCGGGCTTCAACAGCCGAAGGAAGAGCGCGACGAAGAGCAACTCGGTCTTCTTCGTTTTGACGATTTGCAAGAGATCCTTGGCGGTGTTCTCGTAGTCGAGCGACCCGGCGAACGGCGGATTGGCCAGCACCAGCGTGTAGCGTTCTGCTTCGCCTGCGTGGTCCTGCGCTAGCGAGTCGCAGTAGCGGATG
>JBGPFL010000465.1:0-4907 GCA_041483295.1 Blastocatellia bacterium
AGCAGCCACTGCCGAGGCCATCGCCGACCTCGCTATCGGCGCCAGATGCCGGAGGTCGCGCATCGAGATACCGAGCTTTCGACCTATGACAAACACGGTAATCGCCAGGTCGACCGACTGAATCGCAACTACCGCGGAGATTGCTCCCAGTAATCCCGCTGTCTTTATGCCCGCGTAAAGCGCGACGCAGGTCAGCGGCAGCAAGACCGCGTAGAGCTTGAGCCTGAAGAATCTGAACTCGTCGAAGGCGCGCAGCATCGGGCTGGTCACGGCTATTGTCAGCAGCACTCCGATCAGGCTCACGGCAAAGATCGGTACGGCCTGTTCGTAGTTTCTGGTGAAGAGCGCGACGATGAACTCGCGCCTCATTACAAACAGGAATGTGCAAGCCGGCACGAAGAGGACGGCCAGCTTGCGCACGGCCGAGGCCCAGAGCGCTATTATGGCTTCCTTGTCTCCTTTGACGTCCAGCCGCGCGACCTCAGGCATTAAGACGCTGCTTACGCTTTCCAGCAGTAGCGTAAGCAGCGGCAACTGAAAACAACCCACCGCATACACTGCGAAGAGGGCCGGGTCAAAGTAGTACCCAACGAAGTAGTTATGCAGATCGAACTGGGTGGCGTAGACGATGCCGCCGACTCCGAACGGCAGGGCGTTGGCGAGTTGCAGCTTCAGAAGCGGCCAGTCAAATGCTCGCCAGAACCTCCCGAAGCGCCGGCGCAGATACCAGAACAACGCGACGCATTGCAGCCCCGCGTGGATGACGACTGCCAGCAAGACGATGTGAAGGCTCGAGAACACCACGGCGGCGCCCATCAACAGCGCACTCTTGATCAGTTGAAGCGCGATTATGAACACCGAGGCTGAACGAGTGTCGCGGCCGGCTACGGTGACCGTCTCGAGAAACGCCGAGATCAGCCAGAAGAGTATGGCCAATCCCAGCAGCGGAACGTGTGGCACGAGCGCGTCGCTCTTGAATACCAGAGTCACCCACCGGGGATAGACTGCGAACAGGAGCGCAACCGGCAAACCTATCGCGAGATAGAACGCCATCACGTTCATCACGATCTGAGGCTTCTTGTCCGGGTAGCGCGGGAAGAAGAAGAAGGCGGTCCAACCCACGTGAAGGCTGAGCAGGCCCAGCGCGGTCAGCATCACCTGCGAGAACTGTTTGTATACCCCGAAGTCGGTTTGGCTGAGCGTACGGACCAGGATCAACGGCAGCGGAAAGGCCAGCGCGAATGCGAGACCCTTCGCCAGGGCCAGCAGCGCCGCCCTCTTCGTCAATCCATCGCTCTGAGTGCCCGGCCTGGTTGTCTTCATTATCTATCAGTGCTCGTAAGCAGGCGTGGGCGCACTTGCCGGAGCGCCCCTCAATCTGCTCTTGGCTTGTTCGAATCCGCTGGTGCTCTGAGCGAAATGCGCCAGGTCGGGCTCGGTGTGAATCCGCCGAAGCGCGAGGTGGTCCGCGGACGCTTCATTGAATCCCGGTTCGCAGGTGACCGCGCATCGATAGCCCGCTCGAGCGACCTCGCGCTTGATCGCCGTGTTGTAGCCACCATTCGGATAGCAAAATAGTCCGACCGGGCTGCCGATGATTCCCTCTATGCGCTCTCGCGATTCCGCGAGTTCCGTGCGCAAGCGTGCGCTTCCAACGTTGGTGAGGATGGGGTGGGTCAGCGTGTGTGATCCGATTTCAATGCCTGCTGAATTCATCTCGCGAACCTGGTCCCAGTTGACTGAATCGAACTCGGCGGGCGGAGAGTCGGGCAACTCTACGCCGAGCGAATACGCGATCTCGGCTATGCTGTCGTCCTTTGCTTCGTCGGGCAGCGACTTCAACACCGAGTTGATGCAGTCGGCGAGTTCGAATCGCGACTGCGTGCCGCTGAGACGTACCTGCAGCAGAGCGCCGTTGACTCTCGTTGCCAGCGTCGAGGTTCGGGCGCGCGGCAACACGTAGCGAAGCTTATCCGTCCACATCCAGGTCCGTCGATCGGTGAAGCCGGTGACGACGAACAGCGCGGCCGGGACCTTGTAGCGGCGAAGCACGGGGAAGGCGATCTCGTAGCAGTCGCGGTAGCCGTCGTCTATCGTGATAGCGGCGACGCTGGAGGGCAGCTTCGCACCGCTTGCAAGATGCCGGGCGAGTTCGGATAGCGGTACTATCCGGTAGTGAGCGGTAAGATAATCCAGTTGTTGTGCGAGCAATCGAGCAGAGGTAGTGACCGAGTTGTCAGTCTCGCTGAAGCGATGATAGGTGACGATCAGCGCCTTATTGCGATTGGCCAGTCGGAAGGGGGCAAATGCTCCAGCATGGTTCATCAGGTTGAGGACTGCCTTTTTCATCGGTCTACGTTTGTCGTTTCTCGTTTGTCGTTTCTCGTTTTCCGTTTGTTGTTTTTCGGATATCGTCTGTGCTCTTTCAGCAACAGAACGAGAAACGAGAAACGTGCAACGAGAAACGATCTTTAGAGCTCGGCCGAGTATGACTTCAACACAAGTTCATGCAGGTCCAGCCGGTCTATCGAATCGAACACCTGCGTCGGCTGGAGACCGAGCCCAAGCGCCAGCCTGAGCACACTCTCAAGGCTCAGGCTGGTTATGATCGAGGCTTGAATCTTCGACAGAAGTCCCTGGTCGAATCCGGTGATACGGCAGAACTCCGACTGCTTAATCCCCATATGAGTGAGCCGTTCGCGCACCAGGATCGCGAGC
Organism: Blastocatellia bacterium; assembly: GCA_041483295.1. Classification (GTDB taxonomy): domain Bacteria; phylum Acidobacteriota; class Blastocatellia; order UBA7656; family UBA7656; genus DASYSA01. The sequence goes on from JBGPFL010000465.1 coordinate 2,719, forward strand.
TTCGTCTGCTGGGCGGGCCGGGTCCTTTCCATCTTTCCTCCATCAGTCACTTACCTGACACTTGGCACCTGACACCTGGTACCTGACACCTATCCCCGATTGAGCACGACACCCAACAGGTCTTCCTGAGCGAAGGGCGCGATCGCTTTTGCCATCTCGGTTGAAGTCGTCGCTCCCGGACGAACAACCAGCAGGGTCGTGTCCGTGTAGCGTACAAGGAGATTCGAATCACTTGCCGCGAGCAGAGGAGTTGAGTCGAAGAGGACGAAGTCGTAGTCGTGATCGAACATCTGCAGGGTCTTCCAGAAGTCGGGCGCGGCAAGAATCTCGAGCGGATTCTCAACGGGCCTCAGCACCGGCAGAACGTTGAACCGGTACGGCATGATCCTCGTCACCGCCGCTGCGATTCCGGGCCCTTGTGCCAGTGCTTCTTGAAGTCCGACTTTGCAACGCGCACCCAGCAACTTGAGCACGGAAGGGTTAGGCAGGTCGCAATCGACAAGCAGGACTCGCTGTCGGGCTCGCGCCAGCGCGCACGCCAGATTGAGAGCGACCGACGTTCGCCCCTCACCTGCGTTGGCCGACGCAATGAGGACTCGTTTGAAGGACTTTTCGACGGCCTTCGAGATGAGCGAGATGGCCAGCTTGTTGAACTGCTCATTGCCGCGCCGATCGTGATGAAAGGCGAGCAGGTGTGGATCGACGTCTCTCGGGTCGATGCTGACTTCGGTAGCCGGCAGCGTTACCGATCGGCGCGCCAGCGTGGCTGCCGCTACTTGCTGCTTCGGGCGTTGGGCCTCGAGCATCGGGCGAGCTCCGAGCGAATAGCGCATGAAATCGAACTGCTCCGGAATGTCGGCTGGCGCCGACCTCTCTGAGTGAATCGCCGCCGCCGAGTCTTCGAGGTGTTGATCCCTGCCCCTGTTAAATGCTTCGTAGAGTTTTCCCATTCGCTTATACCTTTCGACTGTGCCTACCTATTTGCGAGAAGCTGAAAGACACCCAGGCTGTTGAGCAACAGGGCGAGAGCGGGAACGGTCACCGCCCCTAACACCAAAACTGTAATGCGGCGCTTTAGCGCGACTCGGTCCGACTGCCAACGTTCGGCCGGCGTGAATGTCTCGGGGATGAGGGCGAGTACGGGAACTCCCAGATAGTAGTCCACATCGCGCTGGTCATAGATGGCGAACATCCTTCGGAATTCGAGCGCGGCTGCCGCCGTCAAAGCGATCACCAGAGCCAGGATCAGGCCGACCAGCATCAGCGTCCTTCGATTCGGCGTCGATGCCGATTGCGGCAGGTTGGGCTGGTCAACCACTTGAAACAGCGGCGGAGCAACAGCTCCGGCCGAGGGAAGGACCTTCTTGATTGAGTTCTGCTTCTCGAGCAAGGCGTCGTAGCGCCCGCGAAGAGTGTCGAACTCCAGATTCGTTCCCGCCGGCTCCGAGCCGCCGCCCGCCGGCAGGGTCAGGGGAATCGAAGCGGTCGCTCCGGCGGGGAGGCCCGCTGCTGCCTGGCTCTTTCGACCGATCTCGCGGCGAACGACATCCAGTTCCGTTTCAAGCCGGGCCAACTCGCGCTCCATGGTGCGAAGCTCCTGGGCCTCAGGCGATGAAGCGAGGGCGCGGACTTGCTCGCCGTCAGCGTTGAGCTGGGCGATGCGCTGATTTACTTCGGCCAGTTGCTCGCGAGTCTGAATGACCTTAGGGTTCTTATCGGTGTACAGCGCGCTGTAGTTCTGAAACTGAGCTTCGAGCTCGAACTTGCGCTTCAGCAAAGCCGTATAGGCGCCATTGCCTCTTCCTTCCGAAGGGGGCGCCGATTTGACGATCTGCTGTTGCTGAGAGATCAGTCTTCGCTGGTCCGAGATCTGTCGTTCGAGCATGTACTGCTTGTCGCTGAGCGTTTCGACTGAAGACGCGATGGCGTTGCGTTCGGCGCGCATGCGCTCGAGGTTGCCCATCGTGCGGCTCACCGCGCTCGAGCGCGCTGCCGAGTAGCGGCGGCTGCGGCCGGCCTGCGAGAGCTGGGCTTCGACGTCGGCGATCTCGGCTTTCAGTGCGTTTGCATCATCGACCGCGTGTTTCGCCATTACCTCATTAGCCTTGTCGAAGAGTGAGACGACATCGGCCACCACCTTTTTGGCGGTTGCGGGATCGTCATGCCGGTAGGAGATAGCGAAGGACTCA
>JBGPFL010000466.1:0-4900 GCA_041483295.1 Blastocatellia bacterium
ACGCATCACGCATCACGCATCACGCATCACGGGCCACGCATCACTTCTCATCCATGAAACACGGGAAGCGAAATCAGCACCCGGCCGGGTGCCGCGGCCCCAAGCCCCGCCTCGAGCTGTTCCCTGACCCGCTCGGCCATCCTGTCAACAAGGCCCTGACAATATGGCCTGAACTCGTTCTGAATCGACTGGTAGCTTTCGCGAAACTGCTCGAGCTTCTCATTCAGGTATCGTTGCGTCCGATCAAGTTTCTCCTCAAGCCCAATGCTTCCGTCCTCCATTATTCTGGCCGCCCACTCGCGCCACGACTCATATTCGCTGTGGAGCTTGCTCTGCCAGTCTTCGAGCTGCTTGAGCGAGCGGATGTAATCGGCGTTGTCTGAAATGATTCGCTTGGCCAGTTGCCGGCCCTTGATGCGCAGCAGGAAATTGAACAGCCCGCGGCCGGTCACCAGGTGCCGCAACGCTTCGCGATAGGAATAGAAGTCGAGCGACGCCTTGATCGTTCCCATCTGCAACTCGTAAGCCGTCATCTTCCTGGGCCGCACCACCGCATGTTGCGCGTCGAACAGATGCCACTGGCCCCACGCGATGATCTTCCCTTCGGTTGCGTAGCGCTTTGTCATCGGGGGTCCCGGCACCGCTGTGAGCGCGAAGAACTGCGCCGAGTCCAGGTTCATCCTCTTGGCGAACTTGAATGTATCAGAGATAGTCTCCGACGTGTCGGCATCCGACCCAAGGACGAACATGCCGTGGACTCGAATACCTGCCTTGTGAAATTCTTCGATGGCTATGCGGTTTTTCTCGAGAGTGGCGTGCTTGTGATAGAGCTTCAATGTCTCGTCGCTAATCGACTCGAGCCCGATGAAGACATAGCAGCAGCCTGCCCGCGCCATAAGTTGTAGCATCTCGGGATCGCTGGCCGACTCGACGCGGCATTGCGCAAACCAGTAAGGCATCTTGACGCCTTCGCTGAGAATGCGCGACAGAATCCGCTTTACCCGGCCGCGGTTGGCATTGAAGATGTCGTCGCCGAAAAAGATGGGCCGTCGTTTGACGCCGATTGTGTAGTTGATCAACGCGATAGCCGCATCGTCGTCGATGAATCGAAACTGGCGGCCGAAGTTGTCGATCACCGAGCAGTACTCGCATTCAAACGGACAGCCACGCGAGGTGTTAACCACGTTGTGAGTGATGTGCTTGATCTCGTTGGCGGTGTACTCGGGAAAGGGCAGTGCAGACAACTGCTCCGACGTTAAGAACGGACGCTCCGGGTTGATCCTCACCTCGCCGTCCCCGGTCTTGTATGCCATGCCGGGCACGCCCTCGAAGTCCGGTTGCTCGAGGTTGTCGGCCAACCTCCGGGCTACTTCCGGAAAGGTGTAATCGCCTTCGTGCATAACCACGACGTCCGAGAACTGGAGCGACTCATCCGGAAGCGCGGTGGGATGCGGCCCTCCGAGTACAACCTTGATTCGTGGGTTCGCTTCTTTGATCTTGCGCGCGAGCTCAAATGACTGCAGCGCGGTCCGGGTGATGGCCGATATGCCGACGACGTCCGATGAGAGCAGTCTCTTCCAATCGTCGGCGTCGAGATGACCCGGGCTGTTAGGGTTGTATTGCGGGTTGATGGCTACGGTGTCGGCGAAGCCGGCCTGTTTCATTATTGCAAGCAGCAGCGGCACGCCTCTGGCAGGGTAAGAGAGCAGTGAGTAAATATCCTTGGCCAGTCTTCCATCGAGGGTTCCATCCACGGTAGAGGGTAACTCAATGAGTGTAACGGACAGCTTCTCTTTCATCACGCATCCTTCGATTTGCGGGCCGGTCATGAGCTTCCGGTGGTCGCAAAGAGTTTTACGAAGGCCGCGCTGTGCTCGAGAAAAAGCTGGCGGGCAAGGCGCAGCAAGCTTCGTGAGTTTGCAAAGAGCCGAGCAAGGAACGCTTTTGATACTACGCCGAAAAGATGAGGTCTTCAATTGATTTCAGTGACATTAATGCAAAGAAAGAAGGATGAGCGCCTTCGACGCGAACCAAATGTGACCTGCTCAAGGTCGCGCAGTAGGCCAGCCGAAATAACCTGTCCGGCGAAGTCCGGTGATGATGTCCGGACAGGGGCGCATCATCCGCCCAAGAGAAACGCCTCTTGGCGAAGATTTGCGATATTCGCGGATCGTCTCTTCTTACCTCGAACCACTAGACCCGAGCCGCATCGCCTGCCGCCTTGCACGATCTAAGTCAAGGCGCTGCGCATTGGCAACCCTTGTTGCTTATGTCTCCTTCCGTACTGCTGCTAAGAACGAGAACCGGCCGCATTCGGAGCGTCGCTCTCGAAGACCTGGTCCTCGTAAGAAAACGCCGGGCCGCAGACCAGCAGCAGTCTGATCGGCTCAGATCCCGTGTTCGCTAAACTATGCTTCAGTCCCCGCGGCACGTACACCGCGTCGCCGGAGACAACCTCCCGGCTCTCATCGCCTACCGTCATCACGCCTCGGCCCGAGGTTATGTAATAGATCTCCTCGAGCTCGCGATGATGATGTGGAGCAACCGCGCAACCCGGCGGGAGGATCTCTTCGGCCAGGCTGCATTGAGTTATCTCAGACGTCGTGCGGTCGATCAGTGGCCTGATCTCCGAGCCGTGCGGAGTCCTGATCGCAGTCGAGCGCTCGCGGTTAATGATGATCATGGTCTAACCCGAGATGGGCTTTCGGTGACCCGGTTCAGCCCGGAACCTGTTCTTCTGCATTTTCAGCGGATGGGTCACTATTTTCTCAAAGCGCATGAACTTTGTCTGGAACCGGCATTGTGCCATGAGCGTTGAGGGGAATGCCAGAACCGCGATGCAATTCAGCGATGGCGGCGAGTGGATTCGAAGCTTTTCTCTTGCTAATGATGTGGTTAAAAGAATAAGATGACGGCCAGGACGCGCAATCCCTCAACGCGCGATCAGGCTGGAAAATAGGAGTGACAGCAGGTGAAGTCCAATCCAAAGCTAGCGACACTGATCTCCTGTGTGATGATGCTGAGCCTCGCCGCCGCGCAGGGCAGCAGCGACCGCCGAAAACTCGGGGACACCCGAAGCGTTGCGTTGCCTACCTATGCGATTCTTGACGAGAACGCGCAGCCCGTCGTTGCTTCGAGCGGCAAGGTCGGCTTTGTCTCCTCGGTGACCGCCGGGTCACTCATCTCGTTCAGCCTCAGCTCAGGCAAGGTGCTCTCATCGGTGGTTGTTGGACAGACCGCCGGACCCGTCTACCTGGTAGAGAGCGCTGGGCGGCGCCTCGTTGCAGTGCCCGCAGCGAATAGTCCAAAGGATGGCCATCCCGCGACTGTTAGTATCATTGACGCAACGAACGCGGCGCAGCTCGATCTGAAATCGCTTCTGGTGCTTCCTCCGGAGGCTCAAATCACCCAGACAACGCGCGCGCTGCTGACACGTGACGGAAAATTCTGCCTGATCGCTTCCAGCTTCGACGAAGCCGCGCTCTTTCTGTTCGACGTCGAGACCGGACAGATGCTGTCGAGGCTCTTGCTCCTCGAACGCCCTTCGGAGTTAGCGCTCTTCGAGAAGGGCCGCTCCAGAGTTCTGGCGGTTACCAGCGCGGTGGCCAATAGTCTTTCAGTGATCTCTATCCACGACGGCGGCGAGCTCATGTTGACCTGCATGTTCAGCCCGTCCGGAGCGCGCCTTGATGAGTCTAACAATCCTGCTTTTAGCGCGGACGGACGTACGGTCTACATCGCTTCCTCGGAAGGCGACCGGCTATTCGCAGTTGACGCAAGGAGCGGAGCCGAGTTCGCGAGCGTTTCGATTACTGCGCCGCAGAGACTGGCTGTAGCGCGAACTGCGAACGGCGACGAGATTGTTGGGGTGACGCGCATCCGCAGGCCGGTAAATGGCAGGCCCGGGGGCGTCACACTGATATCCAGTAGCGCCGGGAGGCTGGCGGTGAAGGCTGACTTCGCGCCGCCCGAAGGCATAGAGTTCTCAAAGGGAAACAACCTGGTCTTCGATGCCGACGCTTCGGCGGCATTCATAGGATCCGACACCGGAATCCTCTTCGCATTCAGCACGGAGACGGGAGAGCTTGAATCTCACCAGCAGGTTGGAAAAGGCCTGCATAGAATCGCGCTGAGTGAGAAGGCTCGCAAGCTTGCGGCGGTGCGCTCGAGCTCGACCGGAGATGAGATTGTGATCGTCGGGTTCGACCTTGTCGCTTCAGATGAGCCCGATCCATCGGCGCCCACCATCACGGGCCTTAAGCCTGATACGGTTGAGCAGGGCCGCTCGAACAGTCTTCATCTCGTTGTGAAAGGTACGAACTTCGGGCCGGACACGAAACTTATCGTGGGCGAGAACCTGGAGGTCGCTGCCAATCTATTGAAGGACGGAACGGCCCTGAGCGCGAAGGTTCGGCGGTCTCTCTTCGATAATGCCGGTGAATTGAGCATTCGGGTAAGGGCGAGCAATGGGGCGACCTCACAGCCTGCGTCTCTTCATGTTCTGAGGCCGCTCGATCCGATGATCTCCGAGATCAGACCCCGGGAAGTGCCAGGACCCGCGTCCACCTTTGTGCTGAGGGTTTCGGGGGAGAAGTTCCGAGATAGCTCGGTCATCTCCGTTGGCGACCGGGAGCTCGATACTGAACACCGCAGCCCGACTGAACTTCGAGCTCAAGTCCCATCTGACCTCGTGAGTTCCATCGGAAAGGTGAAGGTTCAGATCACCGACATGAGGCTGGACGATCTCAAGTCCAATGAGACGGATCTCACCGTTTTCGGTCCCCGCATAACCGAGTTGAAGCCCCTGGCCGACGCAGTTGCCGGCGATGGCGGCTTCAATTTGAGGATCGGCGGAGCGAATTTCCGAAGCGGCGCTACGGTCGAGATCAACGGTAACCAG
>JBGPFL010000467.1:0-4898 GCA_041483295.1 Blastocatellia bacterium
CTCTGTTGCTTGACACGTTCATAAGCAGTGCGTGTTGCGTGTTGCGTGATGCGTGTTCCGTGTTGCGTGTTGCGTGATCCGTGATCCATGATTATGAGTCACGCATCACTCGTTACTTGTGACGCATCACGGATCACGCATCACTTTCATTCCGCTCTCAGTGCCTCGATCGGGTCGAGACCGCCGGCCCTTCGCGCTGGAAAGATCCCAAAGAAGACTCCGATCACCGTGGAAAGTAAGAACGCCAGCACCGGCGCCCACAGCGGAAAGACCGACGGCAACGGGGTGAACCGCCCTATCAACCACGACAGGCCATATGCAATCGCCACCCCGATCAGCCCGCCCACCGAGCAAAGCACCACGGACTCGACAAGGAACTGGTTCACAACGTCCTGTTGCCGCGCACCCACCGCTTTGCGAACACCGATCTCTCTCGTCCGCTCCAGTACCGATACAAGCATGATGTTCATTATCACTATGCCGCCGACCACCAGGGATACACCGACAACAAAGAGTGAAACGGCAAAGATGGTACTCGTCAGCTTGTCGAAGAGTTGGTTGACCCCTTCTGAAGTCAAAAGCCCGAAATCATCCTCAGCGTTGTAGGCAAGGCGATGGCGCGTTCGCATAGCCCGGCGCGCCTGATCCTCGGCGAGCTGCATCTGACCCGGCTTGCCCTTGATCGAGATGTTTGCGCTTCGCCGGCCTCCATATATCTTCTGGAAGGTCGATAGCGGTATCTTCCCAAAATTGTCGCGAGAGAACCCGAAGACCGAACCTCGCTTTTCGGCAACACCCACAACCGTGAACCAGTGGTCTCCCATGTAGATCTGCTTGTTTATCGGATCGGTGGTGCCAAAGAGTTTGTCGGAGAGCTCCCAGCCGATAAAGGCGACGAACTGCGCGTGGTCGTCTTCCCACTCGAGCAGGTTGCGCCCGGTTTCGATGTCGTACGGCTCGATGTCTATGATGCTGGGAGTGATGCCCGACATATCGACCTGCTCGATTGTCTGCCCCTTGTACCGAACGCTCAGCTCTTTATGGACTTCCACGCCGATCTCTTCGCAGGCGGTGCAGACGCGTCTTATAACGTCCGCGTCTTCCATATGGATTTCGGGATTGCGGCGCAGCGCCTCGAAGTACTTGTCCGGGTCGGTAATGATTCCAAACTGCGTTATGACGAACGAATTTGGGCCGAAATTCGACACTTTCTGCTTCCAGTACCGGTCGAGACCTTGAATGATACAGATCACAACGATAATTGAAGTAATGCCGATGATGATCCCAAGCAGCGTGAGAAATGAGCGCAGCTTGTTGGCGCGCAAGGAGTCGAGCGCCACGCCCGTGTACTCAAGGAAACCGGCGTGCCCCTTGTGTTCCTCTTTTTCACCCACGCTCGTTGTGGTGTCGATTGGCGGGACCGTTCTCGTTGCCATACTCAAATTGAGTTATAACCCTTCAACCAGTCATGGTCAATAATTGACTCTGCTGCCCTAAGCGCGGGACGCGTCTGCGTGCGGGCAATGAAATTCGACGTCACTCGAAGAAGATCGCGGCGCGCCGATTGAGCGGCGCCTCGGACGCCAGTAGAAGTTCCTGGAGTTCGTCCCTGCTATGCTTGCTCCGGTCTCTTCAATCGCGTCCAGGTAGTCATGCTTCTAGCTCCTGTACGGCGCGCTGAAATTCATAGTTCCCTGATTGTCCCACTTGGCGATGCCGCTCAAACTCGATTCCCTGCGTAGGCATCGCTTCCAGCCTGTGTGCGCCTGCGGGACAGTGAACTCGGAGCCGGGGACGAAAATCCTCGAGAGGGGCCGTACCCCTCCATACTTGCAGAGCAGGCGCGCTTCTGATAGATATTTAAAAGTCGCTACAAGTCAATATCAGTGGAAACGCGACGACTGTCCGACTGTGCCCATTTTGCCACCAGACCTTCGTAGGAATTGAACAAGGGGTAGAGATATGAAGCGAAACAAGATCACACGACGCAGATTCGTCGCGGAGACGGCCGGGGTCACCTTAGGGGCCTTGATTGTGCCGCGGCATGTGCTCGGAGGACCAGGATATCTGGCGCCGAGTGATCGGCTCAACATCGCGGTCGTCGGAACCGGCGGTCAGGGCGCCAGCGACGCGGCGGAGCTCGTCGCGGGGGGCGAGAATATCGTTGCGATCGCCGATGTGGACTTTGGATACGTCGACAAATCGATTGCCACCAGAGCCAAGGGTCGAGAAGGCAGCCCGAACCCGGACTTCGTCAAGTTACAGGAAGCCTATGGCAAGGCGAAGCGCCATGCCGACTTCCGCAAGATGCTCGAACAGCAGAAAGATATTGATGCCGTGCTCGTCGCTACGCCCGACCATCTCCACGCGGTGGTGGCGAAGACCGCCATGGAATTGGGCAAGCACGTCTACGTGGAGAAGCCGCTGACCTACTCTGTCTATGAGGCCCGTGTCCTGCGTGAAACGGCGCAGCGCACAAAAGTGGTCACACAGATGGGCAATCAAGGCCATTCCGGTGAAGGGGCTCGCCTCATTAACGAGTGGGTCCAGGCTGGTGTGATCGGGCCGGTGCGCGAAGTGCACGTCTGGACCAACCGCCCGATATGGCCGCAAGGAGTGCCCCGGCCCGCCAAAGGAGCCAGTCTGCCGGAGGACCAGCGGTGGAGCCAGCGCGGGCTCTCAAGAGAGATCGCGACGGCGATGGCGGGGGACTACTCGCTGCCCGCCGGCCTCGACTGGGACCTGTTCCTCGGCCCTGCTCCGTCCGTGCCATATCACCCGGTCTACCACCCGTTCAACTGGCGCGGCTGGGTTGATTGGGGCACAGGCGCGGTGGGTGATATGGCGGCGCACCTGATCGACCACCCATATTGGGCGCTGGATCTGACCTGGCCCACGACCGTTGAGGCAACCTCGACACCCTTCGGACTGGACGAGAGTGGCAAGCCGGCCAGCTATCCTCTGGCGACCAAGATTGTTTACCAGTTCGCGGCGCGAAAGGCTCAGCCGCCGGTCACGCTGACCTGGTACGATGGCGGCCTGATGCCCGCCCGCCCCGAAGTCCTGCCGGAGGATATTCCGCTGATTCGAGGCGGAGGTGTGATCTTCATCGGAGATAAGGGCATTCTGATGCACGAAACATATGGCAACAACCCTCGCCTCTTCCCAGCATCGTTGATGGAAGTCGCGCAGAAAGTGCCAAAGACCTATCCACGCATCGAGGCCAATGAGCGCAACGAGCCGAAGCACCGGTTGAACTGGGCGCTGGCAGCCAAGGGGCAAGGGAAATCAAGCAGTCCCTTCGAATACTCCGCGCGACTCACCGAGACGATGCTGCTCGGGATCGTAGCGTTGCGAACGGGTCAGGGCAAGAAGATTCACTACGACGGCGAAGCGGGGCGGGTCACCAGCCCAACCGACGCAAACCAGTACCTTCAGCGCGAATACCGCAAGGGCTGGAGCCTGTGAACTGTGCAGGTTTCTGGTTTGTGGTCTCCGGTTTCTGTGTCGATAAACTAGAAACCATAAGACTACAAACCATAAACCAGAGGAAATCATCCTCTCAGTGTCTCGACCAGCAGGATCGAAACCGCGGCGGGGGTGATGCCAGGTATGCGCGCGGCCTGACCGATCGTGCGAGGTCGCACGGCGGTGAGCTTTTGCACTGCCTCATTCGACAATCCGGAGATCCCGGAGAAATTCATATTGCTCGGTATCGGAAGCTCATCATAACGACCGCGCTTGCGAGCAAGAGACTCCTGGTCCTTCAGGTAGCCGGCATATCTGATGTCGTTCAGCGCAACAACTATGTCGCGCTCCGTGGCAGTCCCGCCGGTCGCAGCCTGTACGATGGCGACCAGTTTCTCGGCGCTGCAGTCGGGTCGCCTGGCCAGGTAATCGAGCCGCTTACCGCTGAAACTATCACTCGATCCCTCCAGCGCCAGGTCCTGAAGACCCTCCGGAGTCAGGTTGTTCACCTTGCGCACGCACAGTAGCGCTTTCACGCAAGCGACGTTATTATGGCGTTCGATGAATGCCTCATAGTCGATATCATCCACTGAGCCTATTTCATGGCCGAGCGGCGTGAGTCGCTGGTCCGCATTGTCATAACGCAGCGACAGTCTCATCTCCGCGCGCGAGGTGAACATGCGATAGGGTTCATCGGCGCCCTTCGTAACCAGGTCATCGATCATCACCCCAATGTAGCTGCCGCTGCGGTCGAGAACTGCCTCCTCACGGCCAAGCGCGCCTAGCGCCGCGTTGATGCCGGCGACGATTCCTTGTCCTGCCGCTTCTTCGTAGCCTGAGGTGCCATTGATCTGCCCCGCATGAAACAGCCCGCGCACCCGCTTGGTCTCGAGCGTGGCGTAGAGCTCGCGCGGGTCGACAAAGTCATACTCGACGGCGTACCCCGGTCTGAGCATCTTCACATTTTCGAGGCCGGGAATGGTTCGAACGAACTCCTGTTGCACCTCTTCGGCGAGGCTCGTTGAGATGCCGTTGGGATAGATTTCGTAAGTCTTGTAGCCCTCGGGTTCGAGGAATATCTGATGCCGCGGCTTCTCGCTGAACTTGACCACCTTGTCTTCGATAGAGGGGCAGTAGCGCGGGCCTATGCCCTTGATCTCACCGCTGTACAGAGGGGACTTGTCCAGATTGCGGCGGATGACGTCGTGAACCGCCTCATTGGTGTAGCCGATGAAGCATTCGATCTGCGGTCGATTGATCTCATCGGTCTTGAACGAAAACGGCACTGGACGATGGTCGCCGGGCTGGCGGTCAAACTTCGAGAAGTCGATCGTACGGCCATCCAGTCGCGGAGGAGTGCCGGTCTTGAGCCTGCCGGTCTTGAATCCTATCGCTCGAACGCACGCGGCCAGTTTGATCGAAGCAGGCTC
>JBGPFL010000468.1:0-4895 GCA_041483295.1 Blastocatellia bacterium
CCTTACACCTTGGCAACATAACAGGTCGGGAAGGTGAGCTTGCGCCCGCGTGTTTGCTAGTTTGGGGACCGCGGGAGCAAGCTCACCTTCCCGACCTGTTATTTTGCCGAGTTCCCCAGTACTTCCCACGATCAACCTCTCGCAAACATACCAGGAATCGGTGCCGCTATTCGCGCTCATTGTCTTCACGAAGTCCACTAACTTCCTCTCGGCCCAGAAGCGATCGCCTCCTTCAAGTCGAGCGGAGTCTACTCCTTCACCATCGCTCGGAACTCCCTCGCCGACACTCACGTCTAACCTCGCGTCCCTCAGGCCAGTTACAACACTTTCGTGAGCTTGCGAAGGGCCTCTGCGCGCCGTCCGATCGACGGCGGTCGGCACCTCCAAAAAGGGAGGTAAGAGCTTTTGTCTAGGAGGGTCGCATCAGGTATGCACGATTGCAAAGAAAGATTTTCTTCGCAGATCAGTTTTTTCTGCCACATTCCAGGAATGCTTTGCGTCAATAGTAACGAGGGAGAAAAAGAAAAGTGATTATCTGAAACGATCATCGAGAACGATTATGGAGTCATAGAGGAGGCTCTTTGTTATGCAGGTCTAATATTATCGGCGGCGCCCCTCCGCTCAAGCAACGAAAACAGCCGCCGAATCTGGCTGGTCCCTACTTTGGCCAGCCATGCGTGTCCTGGGTGCAGTGATCATCCCCTCCCTGCACCCAGGGTTCTGAGCCTCAACCCTACCAAAAATCCGACTTTCGCCTGAGGTCGGGAGGCTCAATTGAGGACACGAGAGGCCGAAAGCCTCTCGTGGCCTCTCAAACGCATCCCTATCGGCAAACCCGACCTTCCTAGCGCCACCGAGTTGCGCGACAGACTAATCGAATGAGCAGAATGAGACCCCGCCGGTATCTAATTCACGAGGGTCTTGATTGACCAAGTTCAAGCAACCGGGATAGGATCGAGGGACGGGCTACGACGCTTCACCAACCTCTTAGATCATTCGCGAATGCACCGAAGCCGTTTGGAAACAACTGCTCGAGCAACGGAACACAAGTAACCATTCTTGATGCGGCTTGAGTGGCACAATTGATCTCGATTTCCATTGACGGCCGATCGGTACCGTAGACATCCCTCTTTAGTGTCTTCCGCGTATACGTGCAGGCTTCACCCTTTAACTTTCGAGCCCAAGCTGCCTCGTTGACCTGTGGGTCGAGATCACAGCGATACCAGGCTTCAATGGCGGGCACGGCAAGTCCGATGGCTGTCTTTATCTCTGGCCTTCCCTGAACTGGTCTTAGCCTCGACAGTTGCAAATCGATTGCGGCACGAAGTTGGCAAACTCTGCACAGCGGATTTTCGGCGCCGATCTCATTGTGAGATGGGTGATGAAGAAGAGAATCGTCCGAGTCGCCGATCACGATCAAGGCGTCCGCATCTGTATGGTAATACAACTGAGGTATGACGACCGGTAGTATATTGCGGACTGATGGCCAACCTCTCGCCTCTCGTGCGCTCGCGCGCTCAGTTCTTATGCCAAGAATGCCATCAGCCAGGATTCGAATTGCTGCTTCATCCGATGGGGATTCGCAGAGGATTGCCACCTTCATGGCCTGCTTGGAACTCCGCCGAGAGCTCCGCTGTACCACACCTCTCCTAGCGGAGCTTCCTTTATGAGATCACACAGTTCGCTCTTGTCAGAGAGGCGCTCGAAATGAGCCCCTTCGGAGTCTTTCTCGGCGATTACAATCTCCTCCGGATGGTCCTTGTACAGGTCCAACAGATAGGGCGAGTGCGTTGTTGCGATTACTTGCACCGGGCTACGCTGTTCATTGTGGTCCTCTGGGTAGCACAGGCGGTACATGCCATCTCGTATCTCCCGAAGCAGTCTTGGGTGTATACCGCGATCAGGTTCTTCAAAGCAGACCACTGACGGATGATTTGGCAAGTAAGCCAATGTGAGGAAAGCCAGCGCGAAGAGCGTTCCTTGAGAGAGATCGCTTGCCTGAATAGAGTGCTTTCCGAGCCGGGTGCGTAGTGAAAATCCCCGCATGCCTGGACCCGCCATATGAAACAGCACGCGATCAAATTCGGGCAACCACCGGCCCAGTTCTGCGTTCAATGCCTCGAAGCGTTCGGGATCTTTGTCTCGCAGATTGTCTAGAACGCCAACGAGATTCTGACCAGTCGGCGCCAGTTCAGGATCTGGGTTCAGATTCGCTGGTGAGGAAATTGCCTGTGCATCAAACGAGAAAATTCTGAAGTGCAATTCTCGCTTTAGTTCATTTTGAGGGTTCTCGATAGTTGGTCCTTGTACCATTCTAAAGTTCGGGCCATACACAGAGAGAAGTCCATCGCGGTTCATTACTCCTAATGCACACTGCCATATTGTCGGAGGTGATTCGAAACCTATCTCGATCTCGACTGATCCAGTCCGTTCCTGTCCGGCGGTGACAATCCTTTTGAAGTCATAGGAACCAGGACTGTTTGCAAAAGCGAGAGCCTGCATGGCAGTACTCTTCCCGCTCGCATTCGGCCCCAGTATGAGCGTAAACCGGCTCAAAGGAAGAGTAGCCTTTCTCAGGATCTTGAAGTTCTTGAATGATATCCATTTGATCATGTCGATGTCACTCCATTCGGAGAATCGTACTGCCAATAATACAAGAAATAGGAACTCGCGAATAGGAATTCTTAGTTAGAGATAGGTTTTGTGGCGGTGTGAACGAAAGATCGACAGACGAAAATCTGCCAAAACCTCATCATTAAAGCGTCGCTGGAGCCTGCCTTGCCGCGAGAACTTTGGAGGCGAGGGGAGCGCCTCCCCCTCTACTCGAACGGCTGCTTGTTTCGGAAAACCAACAGGTAAATCCCGGCGGCGAAGAAGGGAAACAAAAGGATCAACGCCATCAGCACGATCTTCGACGCCGTGTCTCTATTAGAACTCATCACGTGGCTCAGCGCGAAGATGTCCAGGATGATCGCTCCTATCCATATAAGATTCCAAAGCATAAACTATCAGTCTCCTTAGTGGCGTAGAAGTCTCCGAATGCTTTCCATTCTCAATAGAGTCTGATTGAGCTTAACACCCGAGTTGATGGACCATTCAGGACAGTCGCCCATGCTCTTCTATCACGACAGTAGGGTTTACGAAAGCCGCCACCCGAAAGTTCAAAAGCTGTTTTGGTATTCCCTGAAGCTGGTCCCAGACCCCCCGGTGGTTGTTTGTAATCGAAAGTCGGAGTCAAGGTCGCAGGAGGAGTCACGAAGAGATTCTCGCAGCGAGTCGCACTTTCAATTACACTCAGTATGATTTGTTAGTGAAGTGGTTTCTTGACAATGCGATTGAGGGCACCTAGAATCCCGACCATCACACGATCCCCCGGCGTGAAGACTGTGCAGGGTATTGTTGGGGTTTTTGTTTCAGTGAAAATCCGGCCGATTATCGTCTCTCTTATCCACTTTGCGCTGCTGGTTGGCGTGCTCATTTCCTGTTTGTCGCCCCCTCTCTCGCAGGTTCGCGCGGCCTCCTCTGTCGCGCAGTCCGGACCGCAAGACCTCGAAGTGTTTCAGGGATATCTCGACCCGGCGCCAGGCGGAATGGATGTTCGATATGCCTGGACCCTGCCCGGCGGTCGCGGCGAGAACGTGACCATCGTCGATATCGAGGTCAACTGGAACCTCAAGCACAACGACCTTGTAGCTGCGACGGCCGACCTCGCAATTCTGGTCAGAGGCCCCGACCCTCAGCCTGAGCTGAATGTGAACCACGGGGCGGCCGTATTGGGCGAACTGGTCGCGGCGGCCGATGGAGTAGGCGTCACCGGCATCGCCCACCGCGCGAGGCTCGGGTTGGTCAGTCCCGTCACAGAGGCAAATGTGGAGCGGGTGGCCGACGCGATAACCCGGGCAGCCCGCAACCTCCAACCCGGCGATGTGATCCTGGTCGAATCGCAGACATTCGCGGGACCGCACTTCAATCCCCTTACCGGAGCGGGTCTCGCCCCCGTCGAGTACGAGGATCCCGTCTTCGAGGCGATTCAGGCGGCGACTTCGAGAGGCATAGTTGTGGTTGAGCCCTCAGGCAATGGTTCTGATGACCTGGACCATCCCGATTATCGCAGCGCTTTCGACCGCGCGGTGCGGGACTCGGGGGCGATCCTGGTGGGTGCGGGTAAGCCGCCTGAGGGCTACGGCAAGGGTCCCGACCGGGCGCGAACTGATGAATCGAACTTCGGCTCTCGAGTCGACGTTCAAGGCTGGGGCCGGGGGGTGATGACCTGCGGCTTCGGCGATCTGCGCCACGACGAGGGCGAGAACAATTGGTATACCGACCGGTTCGGCGCAACCTCGGGCGCCAGCGCTATGGTTGCGGGAGCGGCTGCGGTCATTCAGAGCATCGTGAAAGCGCGCGGGCAGGAGCCGCTTTCTCCCGTGCAACTCCGGCGATTGCTGGTAGCCACAGGGACGCCTCAAGGTGGGGACTTGAGCGAGAACATCGGCCCACGCCCGGATCTAAAGGCCGCCATCGCGCTGCTGGATACTGACTCAACCCTGCACGATCCGAAGATCACGGCGCTGAAGTTCAAGGGCGGCAGCGGGAAGCTGATTGTCGACGGCGAGAACTTCATCCCGGCTGACTCCGTAGTGGAGATCGGTGGGACCACGGTCGCGCGCTTGAAGTACCCATCGGGCTATTTCTTGCCCGGCGGCACAACGACTCGAATAATGACCAAAGGCGACATCAGCGCTTTGTTGCCGCGCGGTGTCGATGTCGCTGTGACAGTCTTCACTCCAAGCAGCGGACGGCGGTCCTTGCCTTACATGTTTCGCCGCAACTGAGTACTACTCAATCACAATGATTTGTGATGGACAAAAATGGCCTCCTGAATCCCACCAACGGCC
>JBGPFL010000469.1:0-4875 GCA_041483295.1 Blastocatellia bacterium
ACCTGTGCCTGAAGCGGGCTTTGGGACAGGGGTATCAGGAGTATCGGGGGCCCGTTGAATGAACTTGGCGCTCACAAAACCCTCCTCCCCATCCGAGTCTACCTTGAGCCATTCTCCCTGCTCTTCGAGGATTTCTACGGTCGAGCCTTTGAGGAGTTTCCTTTTGACCTCCCCATCCGGGCTGGAACGAAAATTGAGAGTGGTAGCAGTTACTGTGCCTGTGGCCATATGAGTCTCCTTCCGGTGTTTGAAGTTGCCCGCAAATCAAAATCCCGTTCATTGTCCTATTCTCCGAACGACTCTGTGTGAGCCAGGGAGCTCCCGAAAATACATCTGGAAAGGTTTCAGTATTCCTGCATCCCAACTTTGTAGCCCTGTTTCAACCATTCGAGGACTTCATCATCCAGTTCTCTGGGATCAGCAACTCTAAAATAGTGTACGTAGTTGCTCGGCTTATAGAGTTCAACGCGGATGAATCGCGGGCTGGTGATCTTATGCTTTAACCAAATATGGAACAACACGCCGTCTTTCGTAATGGCGTCGAGCGCGGCAAAGCGCGTGCGCGCCTGGAGGGCGATGCGCGTCTTGGCTACATCCGCCCTCACTGGCCCGCACTGGCGAGCCAGTTTCAAAAAAGCCTCGAAGAGTTTCCTGGACTGAGGATCTTTGCCGGCGAAAAACTCGTCCATGGTTCGGCGAACGCAGGAATGCGACATGTTCTTGCCGACCAGCTTCTTGCCGCACTTGGGGCAGGTCCAGAGCGGGGCTTTCTTCATGCTGGCAGTATAGCCTCTAAGCAGGACTCTGAAAAACAGAGCTAGAGACTCTGGGTCCCATAGGCTTGCCTTCATTTTTCATTCTCGCTGAATTCACAACCTTACTTAACCAATCGTCTATGAATCAGCAAAAGGACGAAGATTGCATAAGCCAAGGGGTCGGCATGGTGCCAAGCCTTTGTGAGCGTTTTTTTGCGCGATACATCTCTGATGAGTTATGGCTGAAGCGATCCTCGTGGCAACCCTTAAGGTTCCTCCCTCTTCGGATGGCGGAGATCTGCTCAAGCTCGCCGCCGTTGCCGGGTGGCTGGAGGTGCGTGCTGATCTCGTCGGATGGCTCGATCCCGCCTGGTTACGCAGCAAATTTCCCGGTCGCTTACTCTACACACTGCGCAGCCGCGAAGAAGGTGGGACTTTCGACGGTTCGAACGATCAGCGTCGCGAGTCGTTGATTCGAGCTTCTCGTGAATACGATCTGGTCGATATCGAAGCGAATCGGGATCTTGTGCCGGAATTGCTGGCGCAGATTCCATCCTACAAGCGAGTCGTCTCCTGGCACTCCGTTCCCCGAGGCGACGTCGAAGAGGCATTCGAGCGGCTCTCCTCGGTTGCGGCTTCGTTCTACAAACTGGTGATAGAGTCCGCCAGTCCTGGAGATGGCCTCGCGCCCCTTCGCCTGCTCAGGTCACTCAAGCGCCTGGATGTGGTCGCCTATGCGAGCGGTCAGACCGGATTGTGGAGTCGCCTGATAGCTCCGCGTCTCGGGGCCCCGCTGGTCTTCGGGGTGGCGAGCGAGGCAGAAAACTGCGAACCAACTATCGCGCGGCTGGTTGAAGACTACGGCCTGCCGACTATGGCGCCACTCGAAGAGGTATACGGCATCGTCGGAAATCCGGTCTCTCACTCACTCTCGCCTCGCCTTCACAACGCCGCTTATCGGGCAATGGCTCGCCCGGCTCTGTTTCTGCCATTTCAGGTCGAATCATTTGCCGACTTTTGGCGAGACGTGGCTGTGGGCAACCGGCTGGAGTCCATCGGGATCTCGATGCGAGGGCTGACCGTGGTATCACCCTGCAAGGAAGCTTCGCTGGAGGCGGCCGGGGTCAGGAGCGCGATGGTTCATCGCGCGGGGGCGGCGAACATCTTCGTCAGAAACAACGGCCACTGGAGAGCCGACACAACCGACCCGGAGGGGGTCGTGTTGGCCATCCGGCGACGAGGAATAGCGCTCGAGCGGAAGCGGGCGGCAGTAGTCGGTTGCGGGGGCGCGGGTCGCGCGGTTGCGGCTGCGCTCGAGCAGGAAGGCGCCGCCGTAACGCTGGTGAATCGAGGACTGGAACGCGGCGCCCACGCGGTCAGGCTGCTCGGTCTGCCCTTCGCGCCCCTCGCCGGATTCAAGGCTGCAGGCTTCCAGCTCCTGGTGAATGCCACACCTATCGGCCGCGACGGGAGCGAAATGCCTTTCGACCTCGAGGCGCTGAGCGACGACGCCGTCGTGGTCGACCTGGCTTATGGCCGCAACCGGACCCCGCTGGTTGAGCAGGCGCGTTCGCGCGGCTTGCTCGCGATCGACGGGAAAGAGGTCTTGCTTATTCAGGTCGCCCGGCAGTTTCGAATGATGATCGGCCGAGAGATGCCCGACGGCCTCGCGCACCGGGTTCTCGGCCTGGAGCAGGGCGCGTCGGTACAGGCCGGGAGCAAGAGCAATGGGCCAATGGGCTGATAAATCACCAAAGGTTTCATCGTTCAGTAATCGCGGAGGGCGCTGACTTAGAACAATTCTTTATTCGTTGCACCGGCGAGTTTGCTGAGGCAGTTGGCATCCGTGGGACATCAGTGACCTGAGTGACCGGCGAGGTCGGCTATATGGGAGTTGAACTCGGGATCGACAAGGAGGAAATAGTTCACCTGGCAAGCGAACTCGCGCGCAAGAAGTTCGCTGCCCGTGCCGCCCACTACGATCAGACATCGACCTTTCCGGCGGAGGATTTCGAGGACTTGTTCATGGCGGGCCTGCACGGCGCCGCGGTGCCTAAAGAGTATGGAGGTCTCGGCCTCGTTCCCTATCTGGGCGATGTGTTCACGCTATGGATGATCACCAAAGAGTTGGCGAAGGCCGACCTCTCACTTGCCCGATGTTGGGAGGGACACTGCAACTCCCTGGTGTTGCTCGGAGGCATCGCCAGTGAATCTCAAAAGGCGCGCTGGTTTGCGGGTGTTATCGAGCGCGGCGAGAAGTGGGTTGCCTGGAGCGGCGAGCCTCAGGCGCGCGCTCCCGGCGAGACGGCACGGTTCGGCACGCATACGGAGAAGGTCGGGGGCGGATACATCGTGGACGGGACCAAGGTCTTCTGCACCAGCTCGGGCGGAGCTCAGTGGGCCATACTCCTGGTCAACACGGCCGGACCTGGCGGCGCGCGACACGCGACCGGGTCTCACGAAGGGTTGCTAATGCTGGCCTGCGATCTGTCGGATCCCAGTGTGTCATTCGACGGCACGTGGTGGGACCCGATCGGCATGCGAGCGACGGTGAGCCACCT
Source organism: Blastocatellia bacterium (assembly GCA_041483295.1). Classification (GTDB taxonomy): domain Bacteria; phylum Acidobacteriota; class Blastocatellia; order UBA7656; family UBA7656; genus DASYSA01. The sequence goes on from JBGPFL010000469.1 coordinate 3,317, forward strand.
CGCGCGCTTCGACAAGACCTTTATTCCAGACGACAACCTGATCGGGCGGCCAGGCCAATACATCGATGAGGGCTGGCAGACCTGCTTCATTCCGCACTATGCGGCCAGCTTCCTCGGCGCCGCCGAAGCGGCATTCGACTACGCATTGGAATACCTCACCACCCAGGGAAAAGTCGGCGACCCTTACGTGCACCAGCGCGTCGGCAAGATGTCAATGAACGTAGAGACCGGCAATCTCTGGCTTCGACACGTCGCCAACTTATGGGAGACGGGCCGCAACGCGGATGCCCAGATCGCTGGAAGCCGAGCGCGCTACGTCATTGAGCACCTCGCCGAAGAGACGGTCGAACACTCGATTCGCGCCTGTGGCGCCCGATGTCTGAATCGCCCCAGTCCCATCGAGCGTATTCATCGCGACCTGTCGTTCTACCTGCGCCACGACAACGACGATCACATTCTGGCGATGATCGGGAAGTCACTGTTGGGGCAGTCATACGACCCGTCGTTCTACAAACCGTGACTCGTAGAATAGACCAGAAAAGCTGGTTCAGGAGTCACGAAGTGGCGCATTGAAGTAGTGACATTCTTGTGCGGGTGAACATGGAACAACCTCTATTCTCCTTAACGTGAGCGGTGCACCCGAAATGTGCAAGCAAGTGAAAAACGCAAATGAGGAGAGCTGTCAGAGATGAGAGAAGGTGCTGTCAAATCTAAGCGTCGCCGGTATGATCTTGGAATTTGGGCTCTCGGATTCGGTTACTTCATCTTCTACACTCCATACAGTGGTCTGACAAAGGCACTGACCAAAGGACTCCTTTCGGGCAGCGCGCCCGTCTCGGGGTTTGAGGTTCTTCCGGTCTCCATCCTGGGAACGATCGCCTGTATGTTTGGCTTCATTACTGTGATGGGCTGGTGGAAGTACGCACGCCGAGTCGAGGTACTGGGGCTCAGTGTTCCATTCCCGACCCGCTCTACGTTCTTGTCGGGCGCCTGCCTGGGAGCCATTATCGCCACCACCACACTTGCGTTCAGTTTCCGCGGGGCCTCGATCGTCTTGATACTGGTCTTGCTGCGGGCGGGCGTTCTGGTTCTTGGGCCGGTAGTCGACGCCTTATTCAAGAGACGGGTTAGATGGTTTTCATGGACGGCGATGGGAGTTAGCCTGTTGGCTTGCGTCGTTGCTCTGGCAGACGGTGCCCACTACGAGCTCGGTCTGATTGCTGTCCTCGATATAGCCGTATATCTCACAAGTTATTTCTTCCGGTTGAGGCTTATGACCCGGCTGGCGAAGTCCAACGACCGAGGCAACACAATCAGATATTTCGTCGAGGAGCAGATAACCGCAACTCCGCTCTTGTTTCTGGCACTGGTTGTGCTGGCCTGCGTCGGGCGGGGTGAAATGTTGAGTGCAGTCCGGCAAGGCTTCACCTCCTTACCGGGGAGCCAGGCGCTTGTGCCAGCGCTGATGATAGGGGCCTCCTATGCGGCACTCTGCGTGTGCACGACGTTCATATTTCTCGATCGGCGCGAGAACACCTTCTGCATCCCGATGCACTCCG
>JBGPFL010000470.1:0-4875 GCA_041483295.1 Blastocatellia bacterium
GAACCGGCTATGATCTTGGTCCTCGGCGTCACCATTGGGACAATCGGAATCGCAATGTACTTGCCGCTGTTCACGCTCATCGGAAAGTTGGCAGGCGGAAAATAGCACTGTAACAGAGTAGGGACTGAGAATTCAGGTTCTCAGTCCTTTCAGCTCAGCCATGCGCAGAAAGCTTCAATGGATGCTGGTCTCGCGGCTTGCCATAGCCGGCGCGTTGCTGTTTGCCATCGCAGGCGTTGAGTCGGACACGCCTTCTCGTTCGTTCTTTCCCGTTCTTGCCGGCGTGGCCGGTGGAACGGTGCTGTTGTCCGCGGTCTTCTTCGCGCTCCTGCGCACGCCACTGTCTCTCAAGTTCCAGGGTTACGCGCAGCTGTCGTGCGACCTCGGCCTGGTGACCTGGCTTGTCTACCGCACCGGTGACGTCGAGTCTCCTTTCCTTGCTCTCTATCTCGTCGTCATCTTTGCCGCGAGTTCGTTGTTCGGAAAGCAATCGGTCTCTTATCTGGCGGCTTCCGGAGCGTTGCTCTATGCCTCGATGGGAGTGCTGGCCATGAGCGGCACGATTCCTCGTGCGCAAGGCTGGCTGGGGTATGGTCAGGAGGGACTGGGCAAGCCCAAGTTCCTATTCGCGCTCAACCTCGGAGCGATCTTTGCCGTCGCGGTCCTGTCTAGCCACCTCGCCCAGCGATTGAAGCGGAGTGAATCCGAACTCGCGACTGCGACCAAGGACCTCGCCGACTACCGGCTCTTCAACGATCGCATCATCGAGAGCATGCGCAGCGGCCTCGTCACTACGGATCTGCGCGGCAACGTCATCACCTTCAATCGCGCGGCGGAAGAGATCACGGGACACAAGGCCCAGGAGATCCGCGGAAACAATATCTATTCGATCTTTGGAGACATCGAGAAACAGATTGAAGTGGGACTGGAGTCGATTCGAACCCGCTCGCGTCTCCCCAGATTCGACATCGGATGCCGGACTGCCGACAACCGCGAAATCCATCTCGGGTTCTCGGTGGCGCCTCTGGTTGACGAGGCCGACCATTCGCGCGGTTACGTCCTTACCTTTCAGGACCTGACTGAAGTCATGGAGTTGGAGCGCGAGGTCCGCCGTCAGGAGCGCCTGGCGGCGCTGGGCAAGATGGCGGCCGGGCTCGCTCACGAGATACGGAACCCTCTCGCGTCGATGCGGGGCTCGGTGCAGGTTCTGGCGAGTGAACTCAATCTTTCGCCCGACCAGTCGCAGTTGATGGAGATCGTGTTGCGCGAGTCGGACCGTCTCAACCGCATCGTTTCGGACTTTCTAACCTACGCCAGACCTCCGCGGAGCGAGCGAACCGTCATCGAGATTTCGAGCATACTGTCCGAAACCGTCGCGCTGCTTCGCAATAACCCGGAACTGAGGCCCGATCACCTGATCACCGAGGAATATCCCCCAGACCCGGTTCACTATAACGGAGACCCAAATCAGATACGGCAGATATTCTGGAATCTGGTGCGCAACGCAATTCAGGCCATGCCTCAGGGAGGTGAATTGCGGGTTGCGCTCGAGGCGAGAACCCATTCTGATGTGTCGATAATCTTCAGCGATAACGGCGAAGGCATGACGCGAGACCAGAAGGAGCGTCTGTTCGAACCGTTCAGTTCTTCGAGCGGCGGAACGGGCCTGGGAATGGCTATAGTCTATCAACTTGTGAGGGACCACAACGGCAAGATAATCGTGGATAGCGAAGCGGGGAAGGGGACTCGCATATCCATCAGGCTACCGGCAAACAACCGCGTTTTGCGCGATCTTGAACCGGATCGGACCGCAGACTCTCCAGTTGCAATAGCAAGTCCGGGCAGGTGATCGTCGATACCTGCGGAGTTGCCGAGTTGCCGACAAGCCCTGTCGGAAGCCGGCATTCAGCAGTAAGGAAAAGATGGAGAAGATCTTAGTTGTAGATGATGAACGCAGCATGCGCGAGTTGCTCGAACTCGTGCTCAAGCGCCAGGGCTACTCGGTGCACACGGCCGAGAACGGGATGCGCGCGCTCGAAATGGTTCGCCAGAACGTCTTCGATCTCATCATCTCCGACGTGAAGATGCCCGACCTCAACGGCATAGATCTGCTCGAGCGGGTGCGCGAGATCTCCCCGGAGACGATGGTCATAATGATCACCGCCTTTGCCACGGTTGACACCGCCCGCCGCGCGTTCAAGCTGGGCGCCGAAGACTTCGTAATCAAGGATGCGGGGTTCGACGTTGAAGAGTTGAAGCTCATAATTACCAAGGTCCTGGAGAAGAAGCATCTTCGTCAGGAGAATGAGGTACTGAAGCGAGAGCAGAAGATTCGGAACTCGCCCGATAATATGATCGGCGCCTCCCCCCAGATGCAGGCGATCTATCAAATGATACAAACGGTCGCCAGCACAACCTCGACCGTTCTAATAACAGGAGAGTCGGGCACCGGAAAGGAACTTGTTGCCCGCGGTATTCACGACAAGTCCGACCGCGCGCACGCTCCATTCGTCTCGATCAACTGCGGCGCTTTCACGGAGACGCTGCTCGAATCGGAATTGTTCGGTTACATGAAAGGATCATTCACCGGCGCTGGCGCCAATCGCAAAGGGTTGTTCGAAGCGGCAGGCGGAGGAACTATCTTCCTGGACGAGATAGGTGAGACGACACCGGCTATGCAGGTCAAGCTGCTGCGCGTGCTTCAAGAGCGCAGCATTCGGCGAGTGGGCGGCGTGGAGGAGATCTCGGTCGATTGCCGGGTTGTGGCCGCCACCAATCGCGACCTTGCGCAGATGGTTGAGAACGGCTCATTTCGGAACGATCTCTTCTATCGAATCAGTGTGATCCCCATTGAGCTTCCTCCGCTGCGGGCGCGGCGGGCGGATATTCCCGACCTGGTCCGGCACTTTCTAAACAAATACAGCGCGGCGGCAAGCCGAGCCGCTCTGGATATCGCCGAAGACGCGATGCATTACCTCGAGAACTATGACTGGCCCGGAAATGTGCGCGAGCTTGAGAACACGATCGAGCGCGCGGTTGCGCTTGAACCCGCCAGCGTCAAGCTGCCCGGGCGCGCCGGCGAAAGCCAATATCCCGATGGGGTGATAAAGCCGGAGCGGCTGCCCGAGCGAATACTGAAGTACAAGCCAAGGAACATCACCGATCTCGAGCTGCCTGAGGACGGAATAGATCTGGAAGCTTATCTCGCCCAACTTGAAAAGGACTACATCATCCGAGCGCTCCAGCGCACGACCGGGAATAAGACCCGCGCCGCGGAGATTCTCAACATGTCGGTTCGGAGCCTGCGCCACCTGCTCGACAAGCACAAGATAAGGCAGACGGCGAGTCTCCTTAGAGAATCGACCGGGATGAGCGATACCGTGGTCCACAAGTAACGGCCGAGATGTACTCGAAACACACGCTCGACTGAACCGCGGACCGAGCCTTACGTTCTTTGCGGCAGTCGCGATCACTCTGCGGTCACTGACTTACCTCACACTCTCAAGACTAAACTCGGCCAGCACAGCAATCAGCGCATCTATTTGCTCGGCTAATTCTCCTAGCACATTCTGAGCCCCACTTATCTCCCCACACTCACCCATCTGCTCGAGCTTCATGGCCGTTTCACAGACTTGCCAGGCGCGGAAATTACTGATCGACCCCCTTAGAGCGTGTGCTGCTTCACTCAAGGCTTTTGGATTTCCAAGCCTTACTGCTTCGTCCATCTCTGCCATATATATCGGGCAAGTATCAACAAACAGCTCTATCAGTTCGCTGAGTAGTTGTTCATCTCCTCCCATCCGCGTCAGTAACCCTTCTGTGTCCATGATCTCTTGCTCGACGGCCGCCGTCTTTGTCGCCTCCGCCACCTCCGGCTTCACCGGCTTGTCCCTGACGAGTCTTTCGATCAAATCAAAAAGTTTCCGGGAATCTATTGGCTTAGATATGTATCCATCCATACCTGCTGCCAGGCACTCGTCTTCGTCTCCTTTCATAGCCCTCGCGGTCATGGCGATGATAGGCACGTGCTTGCCTGTCATCTGTTCTTTCTGTCGTATTATTCTTGTCGCTTCAAAGCCACCTATTACCGGCATCTGCACATCCATCAGGATCGCATCAAACGGCTCTTGCTCGTATAGTCCTAGTGCTTCCTGGCCGTTGTTGGCTACCGCTACGCTATGCCCGCGCTTCTCCAGCAGCCTCGCCGCAAGTTTCTGGTTCACCTGGTTATCTTCCGCCAGGAGAATGTGCAATGGTGTTAGCTCTGCGACAACGCTTTTTAGCTTTGCAAGAGTCACAACCTCTGACGAGTCCTCGCTCAAGGCTCGTGCGATCGTATCCAGCAGCTGCGACTGATTGATCGGCTTGGTAAGATAGGCTGAAATTCCTATCCGGCGACACGTGGCCTCCATTGCGGTTTGTGTGGCCGATGACAACAGGATCATCACCGTGTCGCACAACCGAGGGTCCTGCTTGATCTTTTCCGCCACGGTGAACCCGTCCATCCCCGGCATCTGATAGTCAAGCAGCACCAGGGGAAACGGCGAGCCGGCTTGACTGGCTCTGTTCATTTCCCCGAGTGCCTCTAATCCGCTACTCACAAGCACCGGCCACATGCCCCAGCCCGTCAGCATCACTTGCAGTATGCGGCGATTGGTTGCATTGTCGTCTACTACGAGCACCACCATGTCCCGCAAGGATACAGGCGCTGCCGGCCTCCGTTCGATTGCATTGTTCTGAAGGCCGAATCTCGTCGTAAAGTGAAAAGTGCTGCCTTTGCCAAGCTCGCTCTCGAGCCAGATGCGGCCGCCCATCATTTGCACCAGCTTTTGGCTGATAGCTAACCCTAGCCCCGTGCCCCCGTACTTTCGAGTA
>JBGPFL010000471.1:0-4870 GCA_041483295.1 Blastocatellia bacterium
GGTGTAGCGCGTTTTGTTTCAATCGCTCTCCATGGGTCTCCTCCGCCAATCATTTGGTTTCTTCTCGTCGGTGAAGTGCTCCCGCCACCGCTACTTGCTTGGTGGCTTTCACGCGAAAGCATGCACAGGAATGCGCTCTAACTCTCGATACAGCGGAGCGCGCGACCACAGTTCTCGCATGACTTCGACTGCTACGCGCGCGCACGCTGATCGTATCGTTAGATTGCCACATGAGGTCGCATGAGTGGCTGTCGTGACTGAAATCTTCTCTCAGGACACGACCTGACTTTCTGCAATCAGTATCCTACCCGGGGGGTCGCGTCTACAGCCTCCACACAAACGCATTGGACAACAGGCCTCCCTCCCCGATCACCTGAATCGTGTTATCACCCGATTTGAGCCCGAGTTTCTTGGCTTTTCCCTTAACCTTTACCTGAGAGTCCGAGGCGCTCTTGATTGCGTCGCTCTTGTCCACGTCGTTGATGATCACGCCGGCACTGCTGCCGAATCTGCTGCCGGTTATCGTCAGCAGCTTCGGCGTCTGCATCTCGGCAGTGTCGATCGAGGGTGCCAGTACTACCACCTCATAAGCTCCGCGGCCATAGGTTGCCACCTGGATCACCCCTGTAGGATGCGAAGAGAACGCGTTGACCACCACTGGTGGCATGCCGTCGTTGAATGGCCGCCACCCGCTTCCTCCGCGGATCGATCTGAAGACCCCGATGTCGGTTCCAACATACACCACATCGGGAATTGTCGGGTCAATGAGCAACGCATTGGCTGGAATATTGGGGAGGGCCCCGCTGATGTCCGCCCACGTTGCGCCGGTGTCCGTCGTCTTGAAGACGTGCCCGGCGTAGAAGCCTGAGACGGCGAGATATGCCAGCGCCGGATTTGTCGGCTCCACTGCTATGCTCTTGATCGTCCGGTTGGGCAAGCCTGCCGTGACGTCCTTCCAGGTTATGCCGCCGTCTCTGGTAACCATGGCGCGCCCCTGCGCCGAGCCTGTGTAGATGACATTCGGATCCGAGCGGCTCACTGCAATGGCGTTCAAGACGTCTTTCCCGGTTTGGGTAATCCCCTTAGTCAGATCCAGGTCGCCCGCAGGAGGTGTGAACGTGTTTCCCAGGTCGGTGCTGGTGAAAAGCCGCCACGTGCCGAAATAGAGAGTTGCGTCCGCGCCGTTACCGGCGAACGGCGGATAGAACGCGATTCGCGCCCCGAAATCCGGCTCGAAAAACTTGCTGTTCGAGCCGACAGAAGTGTCAAAGGTTGTGCCGTTGTTTAGAAACCTGAATATGTCGCCGCGAATGTAAGTAAACCAGGAGATGCTCGGGTCGAGTGGGTTGATAACACATCTCCCGCCATCGCCCGAAAGGAACTCTGCCCAGCCTACTTCGCTAAACCGGCGCTGCGTGCCGTTGTCCTGACTTCCCGCGTAGGAGAGCCTCGGATCATTCGGATGGATCGCGATGCTGATGAACTGTGCGAGCGATAGCGTCGCGTTGAGCGATGTGAATGTCTGCCCCCCGTTGGTCGACCTGGATATGCCGCCATCGTTACCAAGATAGAATTCGCTCGAGCTCCCTGGCGAAAAAGCCAGAGTGTGTTGATCGGAATGAGAGGACGCAATGAAGGGTGTGAAGTAGAAGCTGCCGTCACCGGGCGAAAAGTTGTGCGTAAGGTTCGTCCACGCGACGCCGCCATCGGCGCTCTTGTACACGTCGCGAGTTCCAATGTAGACCGTATTCGCATTGTTGGGGTCGGCCGCAATGTAGCTGTTGTATCCAAACTGTCCCGAGTCCACTCCGTTGGATCCCCGATTCGTCCAGGAGGTTCCGCCATCGGCGCTAACCTCGACACGCATGTCGAAGGCCGCGGCGCTGGTTCCACCGGTGAGCACGTAGATCGTTCTCGGATCGGCGCGAGTCACTGCTACTCTGACGTCGGCGGTCTTATTCAAGTCATATGGCGTCGAGTAAAGCGAGGCCCAGGTACCGCCAAAGTCTGTCGACCGGTAGAGCCCGGCGCGGGGTGTAGTCGACTGATCCGAACTGGACACAGCCGCATACAAGACCTGAGAACTCGACGCATCGATCGCCAGGTCGCGAACCAGCCCTTCGAGAGTCCTCGTCCAACTGACTCCGCCGTCGGTTGAGAGGTAGAAGCCGCTCGAGTGTCTCAAGCCATCCGGATCGAGTTTTGACAACTGGGCGAGGTAGACCCGATTCGGGTTTGCAGGGTCAACCTCGATGTCTGATACCGTGCCCGGAGTCGGGAGGGTGTTGTTGCTGACTCGAGTCCAGCTTTGGCCGGCGTCCGTCGATTTCAAGACTCCGCTCCCGAGGTATGCGTTCTTAGTGTCTCCCATGCCTGCGTAGGCGATCGATGGATTGCTTGGTGAAAAAGCTATCGAGCCGACTGCCAGATCCACCTGGTCGTCGGAAACAGGAACGAACGAAGCGCCTCTGTTCGAGGATCGCCAGACTCCGCCGGTGCCGCTTCCGACGAGCACAGTCCGTGGGTCGGAGGGCGAGATGGCTATCGAGTTTATTCGCCCGCTCACTACTCCCAGATTGGGAAATGCCGAATTGGTGGGCGCGGGCCCAATGGCCCGCCAGGTTGTGGAGGAGGCTTGAGCCTCTATTCCGGCGCCCCGTCCTCGAGGTCGAGAGTCCCAGGCTTTCCTGCGTGCGTCTGAGGGTATCGAGTCATTAGGATAAGAGCGTTCGAAGAGAAACCAGTCGTCGCGACCTTCGGGGTCTTCGTCTCCCCCGGGAGTCGACTCCTCGTCGCTCTTCCCGGGAAGCAACGGCTGCGATACCTGAGCCGAATTCTTCTGCTCGCCGGGTTCATGTGAGCAGCCCGCAGGCAAGATGGCGACAATCAGAAGAAGGCATGCAACGGAAATGATCGCCGTGAGAAAAGAGCGACCACGGCGACTCGGCAGGTGAAGGCTGCTCATCAAAGAACTTCTCTCTTTCCAGTAGCGGGCACGAAACTTAGTAGGTCAAACCAAACCCATACTTGAAGAGCGGATCGTACTTGGCGTCCCCATAGTTGATTGGGATCTGCGACATCGAACGGGGCCACGAAAATGAAAGCTTGCCTGTTGGTTTGTGATCACCGAAGAGTACATCCGCCACTCCCTGGCCTTCGGTCCCCGGCAACCACGCTGCGACAAACGCGTTGGCGCCTGGCAAGGCCTCATTGATGATCATCGGCCGGCCGGAGACCAACACGACCACCACCGGAATGTTGGCCTGCTTCATGTTGTTGATCGCGTCGATATCCTCCTTCGAAAGCGTCAGGTCATCCGTATCGCCGGCCATCTCGGCGTAGGGCTTTTCGCCTATCACCACGATTCCAATGTCGGCTCCCATTGCCCCGCTTCCATCTTTGGAGAAGGTGACCTTCGTTTTCTTTGACACCGTGTTTTGGATGGCTGTGAGAATCGTCGTTCCACCTGTAGTGACCTGGCCGCTGTGGCCCTGCCAGGCGATGGTCCACCCGCCGCACTGGTTCCCGATGTCGTCGGCGCTCTTGCCGCCGACGTGAATTCGATTGAGGTTTTTGGAGAGCGGCAGAGTCTTGTTGTCATTCTTTAGCAAGACCAGTGATTGACTGACGCATTCTCGGGCGACTCGCCTGTGTTCCGGCGAACCAAACTTTTTGTGTAGCGTTCGGTCGGCCAGCAGAGAACGTCCCTTCTCCATGAGGCCCATTGCGAATTTCACCCTCAGAATTCGCTTCACCGCATCGTCTATGCGCGACATCGGTACTTTCCCCTCGTTGACCAGAGCCATCAGCGTATCGAAGAACTCCCGATACCTGGCAGGCTCCATTACCATGTCCATTCCTGCGTTGATGGATTGCTCGACTTGGTTCTTATAGTCGCCCGGAAGCTGGTTCAGGGCAGCATAGTCCGATACCAGAAAGCCTTCGAAGCCCAACTCCTGTTTCAGTATTTCGGTCAGCAGTCTTTTGCTCGCTGAGCACTTGACGCCATTCCAACTGCTATACGAAGGCATGATGGAACCGACACCGGCCTTGATAGCGGTGAGATAGCCTTGCAAATGAATCCTTCTAAGCTCCTCTTCGCTTAGCCGCGTATCGCCCTGGTCGAGCGCCGAGCGCTCTTTGGATTTCCCTTTGGGTGACCCGGTTCCCCACGAGGTGCCGCCGTCGCCGATGAAGTGCTTAGCACAGCCCAGAATGCTCAGCGGTTGGCTCAGGTCCAGTCCCTGGACGCCCCTGACTGCGGCCTCTCCCAGTGTCTTAGCCAATTCAGGCGTCTCGCCGAACCCTTCATACGTTCGTCCCCATCTCTCATCTCGAGGAACCGCGACGCACGGAGCGAAGGTCCAGTTTATTCCGGTCGCCCTGACCTCTTCGGCTGTCACCCGAGCCGCGCTCTCCACCAGTTGAGGATTTCTAGTGCAGCCCAGGCCGATGTTCTGAGGGAAGAGGACAGCTCCCAGAACATTGTTGTGGCCGTGCACCGCATCAACCCCGTAAAGAATCGGAATGGCAAGACGAGTTCTCAACGCACGAGCCTGATACTGGTCGTACATATCAGTCCAGTTCTGCAGGCTGTTGCCGCCTTTTGGATCTGAGTTGCCGCCGCTGAAGAGTGAACCCAGGAAATACCTCTCTATATCCTGCTGGTCCTTGAGTGCGCTTTGCTCAGCCTGAGTCATTTGCCCGATCTTCTCTTCGAGCGTCATCTTCGAGAGTAGCTCCTGGACTCTGCCGTCATATGACGAGAGCGATTTCGGAGCCGCGGCATAAACCGATGGTTGGGTTAATCGGCTGTTGATGCACAAGGCACACACCGACACCAGGAGCGTAAGGGCACTAAACGTCTTCA
>JBGPFL010000472.1:0-4868 GCA_041483295.1 Blastocatellia bacterium
CCTTCTGCACTCTTCGCCTCACCTCTTCGGAGGGCAGCCGATCGCCTTCAGGCAGATCAGGAGGCGGGTTCAAGAAGCTTCGAATCGCAGTCCCTATCCTCTTGCCGAGCTGGCGCCAATCTTCCTGTCCCGATTGCGTCGCGGCCACCAGGTTGTCGTTGAGCTCAACCAGGGTAATGCCTGGTATGCCGAAAAGCTTCGACGCGAGAACGTTTCCGGCGGCCTCTTCTTTGCTGTTGAAGGCGGCCGCGCCTGATTCAACCGGGCGGTCGACCGTGAACCGGCATATCTTTATGTCCTGGGGATCAACTTCGGCCCTGATTTGAATTTGCAATGGAGAACTCATGCTTTCGCTCCTTGTGGGTTCGGTTCTGTCTTCGATCGATCATTATAGCCGTTTATCCTTTGCTACTCCACACGGACTCGCGCGAGAGAAGGGACAACCACGAATCACACGAATTCCACCAATCTAACACGAATTATTAGTGATCATTCGTATCATTCGTGTAATTCGTGGTTTCCGCCCCTTCAGATTCCATCCTTCTAGTGCTTATCCCCTCGAGATCTTGTACACCACCGCCGTCTCTTCGATCGGGCGAAACTGGTCCCGCGTCGGTTCCGCGCAGCAGAACCAGGATTCAGTCAACCGCGGTGGCCGCAGTCTCAACGGCTCGATCGCCGGGATGTTCCGTTTGGGATCGGCATCGCCGCGAGCCTCATATGCAAGCTCGCGAATCTTGTAAAAGGTCAGGCCCGGATCCTCGTTGCTGCTGACGGCCTGCTCTACCAGCTCGCTCACCTTCTGGTGTAGTTCGTCCAGGCGAGGGTCGAGGTGCGCCCACTCATAAGTAAACAGTTGCTCGTTGAGAGGTCCAAGCCACCGCTTGGTATCGGCCCGGCTCAGCAGCAGCGAGCCCGGGGGCACCAGGAGTCTGATCGTGTATTGCACGGTATCGACATGGTCTATCAGGCCGAGCACCTCGACCGACTCGATCAGGTCAACATAGTCGTCGACCGTTGCCCACGGCGTGAACGGAACAAATGTCGGCCTTAGCGCTATTCCAGACGCTCGCACCACTTCAACCGCGTCGAATACATCTCCTCGGGTGTGGCCCTTCTCCAGATGTTCAAGCACCGTGTCGCTCAGCGATTCAACGGCCGACACCACAAAGATGCACCCGTTTCGCGCCAGTTCCGGAAACAGCAGACGGTGCTTGAGTATGTGCTCGATCTTGGCGGTGAAATCAAACGTGATGTCGGGAAACTCTTCGTGCATTGCCCGGACTATTCGCCGCGAGTGAGTCGGGCCGTTGAGAAAATCCGGATCGCCGAACGTGATGTGACGGGCCCCCGAAGCGACAAGCCCCCGAATGTCTTCAAGCACGACATCCTTCGACACCGCAAAGAAGCGCCCCTCGTACACCGGCGGTATCGGACAGTGGGTGCAGTTGTGCAAGCAGCCCCGGCTTGCTTCAACGTATCCCACCAGTCTCTGCTCTCCGTTGTACTCGAGCTTCGCATACTTGTCGAGCGGCTCAACCGACGTTCTCGACGGCGCGGGAAAGTCCAACCGCGCGAGCACGGCCGGCGACGATTTCGATCTGGTGCTCACGCCCGGGAGATCAATATCCGTTCCTTGATCGACGGCGCGAACCAGATTGACGAGCCTATCTTCGAACTCCCCGCCGATCACAGAATCTGCTGCCGTAGCGAGGAGGTAGTCTGAGTTGAGCGACGCATAGAGGCCGTAGAAACAGACGTGGGTTTCAGGATTGATCTTGCGAATCTCTCGTGCCATTCGCACGCCCAGGCGCAAGGCCGTGTGCATCGGAACCGAGATCCCTATGAACCCGGCGCCGCGCACTTTCTCTGAATCGAAGTCTTGAACGGAGACGTCCATCGTTTCCGCATGGTATCCTGCGCGATCGAGAAAGGCGGCGGGCATGGAGATTCCGGCCGGCTGGTGACCCAACTCGTAGCAGGAGATCAGTAGAACGTGGCGGTTCATAAGCATTCCGAAGAGCGATCCGCAGATGACGCAGATTTCGCAGACACAACGAGATATAACAATGAATTGTCCGTTGCTCTAGTTAACGTCACGGCTGCTCAACCGCTCCTTCCCGTGGTTTTTCATCTGTCTCATCTGCGCAATCTGCGGACGAATCCTTCACTCAATCAAGAATTCGAGCCTCGCATGAGCCTCGCGCAGCGCCGCTTCGACTTCGTCGGGCGACTCGGCGCGGCTGAAGATGAATCCCAGATAACTCGCGCCTTCAGGCGGCGGCATCACCTGCTGAGTAATATGAGCTGTGATTATAACATCCTCCACGTCGGGGAGGCCCCTTGCCGATTCCAGCCCTCTCACCTCTCTCAGAATGCCGGCCCTCGGAATCGGAATCATCATCACCCCTGCGGCGTTCGGCTCGCGTTCAATCGATGCTACCTCTTGCCCTAACGCGTGCCTCAAGATCAGCTCTTCAAGCGACTCACCATTGCTGAACTTCAGCGCTCGCGAGCAGAGCCCTCCGATAGCCCGGGCCGCCACCTCGATGACCCAGGCGCCTTCGTCATTCACGCGCAACTCGGCATGAATCGGGCCGCGTTCGAGTCCCATTGCGCGAGTGGAGGCAGCGGTGGTCTCTCGAATCTCCGCTTGCACCGGCTGTGGCAGCCGCGACGGTGTTACGTAGATGGTCTCTTCAAAGAATGGCCCATCGAGAGGATCAGGCTTATCAAAGATCGCGAGGACTCTGAGATCCCCGTCGGTGAGCAACCCTTCAACCGCGACTTCTCGCCCCGGTATGAACGCTTCGGCAAGGACTTCGCGCGCGGCCGCCCCTCCTCGCTTCGCGGTCTCCTTCTGAGCGAGAATGCGCGCGAGGCGTTCGACCGCGGTAACGAATTCGGCTTCGTCATCTGCGCGCATGACGCCGCGGCTTGTGGAGAGGAAGACCGGCTTCACCACGCACGGGTAGACCACCCGCGCGGCGACTTCGGCCGGGTCGTCGTCCAGCGTGAAGTGCCAGAATTCCGGCACACGCACTCGAGCCGACCTCAGCAACTTGCGCATTTCATGCTTGTTCTTAGCCGCGCGAACAGAATCGGTAGAGTTGTGCTTCAGCCCTATCGCCTGCGCGACTGAAGCAGCAGCAACCGCGGTGTCCTCATCGACAGGGACAACCGCGTCCACGGTGAACTGCTCGGCGAACCTGGACGCCTGGCGAGCTGCAATTTCAGGATCCACGAAATCCAGAGTCAGGAGTCCCGCCGGATTTTTGCCCTCGAGGGTACTCGGCCGCTCCGAGGCGGCGACCACATCGACGCCGATTCGCAGCGCGGCATCAATGAAAGCCTTCGCTCGATAGGTTGTCGTAGGAAGAAGCAGGAGGACTCGCGGCATGATCTCACTATAGTCATCGCCGCGAGCTCTCGCCAAGGCCCTTCGCGTTCGGCGCAACTACCTACTGGGGTACAGCTGTTCTACTACTACCTCTCAGCGCGATGGCCGGCGCCCCGTTCGAGCCGCAAGCGCGCCTGGCCGGCCTCGTTGCTTAAAGGATAGCGTTTGAGGATCTCTCGGAATGCCCGGCCATCGTAAGAGTACTGGCCGGTCGCTTCATCGAAGTCGAAGTTGATTTTGAGCCTGCTGTATCGGTCAAGTCCAGGATCGTTGAGGTACAGGTCGCGCGCCTTGAGATGTTCTCCGGCGGCGCCCTGAAGGCGGCGATGAGCGCGTCCTCCCAGCGATGCTGCGGCACGGTCGGCCTCTTCACCCATCATCAGGAACGCGCGAGACATCAGCGGAGAGGAAGGGAAGCGCTCGATGAATAACTTGCAGAGCGTTAGGCGATCCAACCCATCGCGCGCGCCGGCTATCAAAGCCATCACTCGCTCATTCTCGCCTTTCCGGCCGGGAATGCCCACCGCTGATTGATGGATCCACCCTCGAGTGCGCCTGGTTACCGCCACCCTAAAGAACCCCGGCTCGTCGTTTCTCGCCCCCCTCTTTTCGAGGATGTACAACGGCCGGCCCAGCCTAAGCCGCTGTCTCACTTCGGACTTCAGAGCTGCTTGGCGTCTCAGGGCAGAAAGCCTCTCGTCGACGACGAACGCTCTGACATAACGGACTCGCCCATCCGGCGCGGCCCAACTGGCTGGTGACGGATTCGCTTTTGGAGGCACCTGAGCGAACGCCACGCCAGCGAGGTATATGATCGTGAATATCGAAACTCCGGTCCTGCCCTTCGTGCAAGAGTGGAACATGACTTTCCCTCCTGAAGTTTTAGTGGGCATCTCCGGGGCGGGTGAGATTTCCTAAATCGGTTTGACGAAACAGTCGAGAAAGTAATCCAAATTTGCCGTTCACGCAAGTCAACAGGGACGCGCCTGGGTACGCAGGCTTCCAGCCTGCGTTACTCGGCCAAGGGCACAATTCGCGAGCAAGCCGAGCAGGCATCTTGCCCGCGTTACTCCGCAGAGGGCACAATTCGCAATCAAGCAGGCTGGAAGCCTGCGTACCCAGGCGACGATTGCTAGCCTAAACGCTTCCCTGTTCTGTAGAATCACCGAGAGGCATGCCGCCCGAAAGGTGCAAAGCGAGTGATTTCACAGGTCATTTCTCACTATCGCATACTCCGAGAGCTCGGAGCCGGTGGTATGGGCGAAACGTACCTGGCCGAAGACACGCGCCTTCGCCGCCAGGTCGCGCTCAAGTTCCTCCCTGCCTCATACCAGTACGACCCGGACCGCCGCGAAGCCTTTCTCAAAGAAGCGCGAGCAACCTCGGCTCTGCGCTCGCCCCACATAGCAGCCATCTACGACATCGACGAACACGACGGAAGAATCTTCATCGTGATGGAGTATATCGA
>JBGPFL010000473.1:0-4865 GCA_041483295.1 Blastocatellia bacterium
CCGAGATACTGGCTGCCTCCGAGCAGATAGCCGCCGGATCCGATAGGCAGACTGACACAGTGGCCGGCACGTCGAGCGAGGTCGAGCAGATGGCCGCCTCCATGAGCCAGGTATCGCGCAATGCCGAAGCTTCAGCCGAGGCGGCCCGCAGGGCGCTCGTCACAGCCGAGTCGGGCGACAGAATCGTACTGGATACCGCCGAGGCAATGTTGAGAATCAACGGAGCAGTCCAGGAGACGGCGGAGAAGATGCGACTGCTTGCAAAGCGCAGTTCTGAGATATCCGAGATCATCAACCTCATAAACGATGTTGCATCGCAGACGAACCTGCTCGCGCTGAACGCGGCCATCGAAGCCGCGCACGCGGGCGAATCGGGGCTGGGGTTCACGGTCGTCGCCGAGGAGATTCGCAAGCTGGCAGAGAGGTCCGCCCGCGCGGTCAAAGACGTCAATAAGCTGATCAGCTCAGTGCAGAACGAAACGGCGGCGGCGCTGGCCGCTATGGAGATCGGAATGAAGGAAGTCGAGGATGGAGGCCGTCTTGCGGAAGAGGCTCGGCGATCGCTACAGAACATCTCAGGCGTCGTGCGGCAGTCGGCCGACCTGATAGAGGAGATCTCGATCGCCTCGGAGGAGCAAGCCAGGATGACTCGCAGCGTGGCCGCCGCGATGCAGACGATCTCGGGCGTTACGGTGGAGGCTTCTGCCGGCGCGCAAGAGACGACCCGCACGCTTCATGGGATGGTGGAGCTTTCGGAGCGGCTGAACGACGGCATATCCCAATTCAAGATCAGGGACGACGCGTTGCGGGCTGCTCAGCCGATCCCCGCAAACGGCGGAGCCCGGATGAACCGTTCCGGTTCTGTGGGTTCGCTGGGGCTTCCTTTTCCGCGCTGATCTCGGCCGCCGTCGTGACGATCCGGCACGAACGTCTGCGTCGCTTGTGTCCTGGCGCTTTCGTGACACAATCGCATTCGTGGCACACCGCTCGATAACAAGAGACACGACTGGTGAAATCCCTGGAATTGCCTTGCGGCGCTAGCTGGAAGATTTGATGCCGAGCCAACGATTGGCCCGCTGGACCTACCGTGGATGCGAATCGCAGTTAGATTTTGAACAGCTTGTCGAACGCCGAGCGTGGGTCTTTCGTCTCTACGGGCGCGGTCGTCGTCTCGCGCTCCACGGTCTTCTTCGGTTCAAATAACTCGCATTCGTTGCGCATATCCTTTTTTGCTATCCTCTCGGTAACCGGTTTTCGGCACTGAAAGCGCGCGCCGGGATCGAAGCTCACGCAGTTCTTGCAGACGTGCAGATCGTTGTGACACTTTGGGCACTGCGCGTCGAGCGCTATGCCTCCGACATCTACATTCACCGGCGTCCCGCAAAGGTGACACCTGGTGACCTCGCGGAAAGCGGGCATTTTGGGAGCACGCACTTCGCTCTTCTGAACGGTAGCTTGACGCGGTCTTTGCTCTCTCTCTTCTTGTTGGTATCCACGTTGCTTGTACTTTCTGTCCATAAAAACTCTCCTGTCGATGGCAGGCAAAACTCTTGTGCCCTTTATTCTCTATCCTTGGTAGCCGGAGGTTGAAGTATTCGTCAGCCGCATCCAGCACGGAATTGGACGGCGGCGGTGAATCAGCAGAACCTGATATCAGGGATTTCCAAGACCGATAGAAGTAACAAGTCCCTTATACAACATCCGAAGGCAGTAATCAACCGCTTTCTATTCATACAAGTGCATTTCTTTTGGCGACCGCCGGCTACTGAGGAACACTCCCCTGACGCAGACCGCCTGTCCTGGAAGCTTACCTACCGACAGTTCCGGGGAACTCCGCAGTCCCGGAGGCTCAAAGCCGCTTTCGCAATCTTACTCACTCGCGATTGCGGCGACAGACTCAAGTTTCTTTAAGAACCTTCGCGGCACAGTAATGACCGCTGAACCGGGGCATTCCCACAGCCTCGGCCATGAGCCTGCCTGCGACAATCCCTTGTCCTGGCACGATGCTCACAAACCAGTTTTGCTACGAAGACTCGAAGACACTCCGCCGCACGAAGTGAAGAGCAGCTTGAGTCCTTCGTGTTCCTTTGTGCCTTTGTATCTTTGGTGGCAAAGCGCGGATTCTCAGCATCCTGCCAGGCAAGGCTGCGACCTGCCTCTTGCCTGGTGATTCGCACAACCAACTTTGTGCTAAACTTGGGAGGCGATCTTGAGAGCGGGTATCGCATATGAACAAGCTGAAGCTTAAGCTACTCGCCGGCGCTCTGTTGTTTGGGGTGTTCGCAGCAAGCGGTGACGCGCGAGCGGACATACTCCGCCTAAAGCTCGCCGTTGAGATAACACCCGCGAGCGCTGAGCTCGTAGCGGCGGCGATCACCAGGGCCGAACGTGACGGCGCCTCAATTCTGTTGATCACCCTCAATACTCGCGGAGGGTTGGAGAGCTCGATGCGGGAGATCGTCGAGAAGATTCTCGCATCAAAGGTTCCTGTCGTGATCTACGTCTCCCCCGGCGGCGCGCGCGCGGCGTCCGCAGGTTTCGTCATCCTCTTATCGTCCGATGTGGCCGCGATGGCACCCGGCACCGGAACCGGCGCGGCGCACCCGGTGATGTCCGACGGCCGCGACCTGGATAAGACCATGAACGAGAAGGTCGTCAACGATGCTTCGGCATTCGTGCGCAGCCTGGCCGAAGGGCGCGGGCGCGATCCCCAGGCAGCCGAGTCCACCATTCGCACGAGCGATTCATTCACCGAACGCCAGGCCCTCGACAAACACCTGATAGACATCGTCGCGCGGGACGAGTGGGACCTGCTTTCACAGCTTGATGGGCGGACGATAAAGCGCTTCGATGGCAATGAGGTTGTGCTGCACACCGCCGACGCGAAGCTCGTCGATTTCAATCCGTCACTGAGGCAGCGATTGCTGATAGCGCTGGCCGATCCACAAATAGCATTTATCCTGTTTGCACTCGGCGCACTGTGCGTCTACTTCGAGTTTCAACATCCGGGCGCGGTCGTCCCGGGAGTGGTTGGCGCACTCGCGGTGGTGCTGGCCCTGTACGGCTTCCACATGCTGCCGATTAATCTGACCGGGGTCCTGCTGATAGGAGTGGCAATCGCCCTGTTTGTGCTCGAGGCCAAGGTTCAGGGTTTCGGTATTCTGGGCCTCGGCGGAATTGTCGCTGCGGTGATTGGTTGTCTGATTCTGATCGATGTTGGCTGGGACCACGAACTTCGGCTGCCGATTACGGTGGTGCTCGCGGTCGTGCTTCCATTCGCGCTGATACTGATTTTCATGTTGAGGCTCGCATTTCACGCGCGGCACGCCAAGGTGACCACGGGTGCGCCGGGAATGATAGGCCTGCTTGGGAGGGCGCAGACCCCCATCGCCCCCGAAGGAATGATTTTCGTTCGCGGCGAACTGTGGAAGGCGCGCTCTAAGATGAACATCGCGAAGGGCGAGGGCGTTCGCGTGATAAGCCTGCAGGGCCTCACGCTAGATGTCGAAGCGGAGAAAGAAACCGCGACGGCTCCCAGAGAGGCCTCCGCGATCGACGAAGAATAGCGTCACGCAGCTCGCGCCGGTGCTTCTGATAATGTCAGGTCCGAAGCTCCGGAAAGGAACCTGGGAGAGTGGGGTTAAAGAGGAAGAGTCGTTTGAGGAAATCGCCTCCTGGTTCTCCGCACTTCAGGTTCACTTTGGACTGGCCGACAAAAGCCATCACCGCGCAAAAGAACGAGGAGATCGCGCAGACAAGACGTGCCCCGGCCCCTGCGCCGTCTCTGGGTTCCTCTGCGTCCTGGCGGTGAGATCGTCTAATTCCAAATTAAATTGAACCAGTGCCCAATCTTCTGATAGCTTCGTTCTTTACCGACGTTCAGCGGGCGCAATAGCTTGCTCCACGGGAACGACGCGAGTCATCGCGATTCCCCCGAGCCTTCGCGGAAAAAGCGGCCCCAGGCGGGTTCTCTTTCCCTCAAGACGAGAGGCGATTAGAATAGGAGACTCTTATGGAACTACTCACTTTGCCGATAATTGCGGCGGCGATCGTCGCGATCTACGTGCTCAGCGTGATCAACATCCTTCCGGAGTACGAGCGTGGAGTGATCTTCCGCCTCGGCCGCTTGCTGCCTGAGGCGAAGGGTCCGGGCCTGATCCTGGTATTTCGGCCCATCGACCGCATTGTTCGCGTGAGTTTGCGAACAATCACTATGGACGTTCCGCCTCAAGATGTCATCACTCGTGACAATGTCACCGTGTCGGTGAACGCGGTGGTCTACTTTCGCGTATTCGAGCCGACCAAGGCGGTGGTTGAAGTTGAGAACTACCTGTACGCCACGTCGCAGCTTTCACAGACGACTCTGCGTTCGGTGCTTGGCGAGGCCGAACTGGATGACCTGCTTTCGGAACGCGAGAAGCTGAATGCGCGGCTTCAGGAGATTCTCGATAAACACACCGACCCGTGGGGCATCAAAGTGTCGATGGTGGAGATCAAAGCGGTAGACCTGCCGCAGGAGATGCGGCGGGCGATGTCGCGGCAGGCTGAGGCGGAGCGCGAGAAGCGATCCAAGATCATTCATGCTGAGGGTGAGTACCAGGCCGCTGAAAAACTGGTCTTTGCCGCCAAGGCCATGGCAACCGAACCGATGGCGCTGCAACTGCGCTATCTCCAGACTCTAACTGAAATCGGAGTCGAGCAGAACACAACCGTAGTCTTTCCAATACCGATGAACATGTTTGAAGGCCTCATGAAACACGAGGGCAAATGAGAGACGGGCGGACTCAGGATCCGCCGGCCGCTCGGAGTACCGCGAATCGCAGAGGGAGGCATTGATCCGGGAATATGGGACAAGTGCATGTGAC
>JBGPFL010000474.1:0-4860 GCA_041483295.1 Blastocatellia bacterium
CAACGCCCAGTACTGGGTAGGCGAGTGTCTGGCGGCAAAACGCAAGTTCAGTGAAGCCATAGCTGAGTTGGATAAGGTCGGGATTCTGTTCCCCAAGGGCGATAAGGTGCCGATGGCCCGCTACAAGAAGGCCTTGATCCTCAAAGACAGCGGCCAACCCGATCTGGCGATGCTGGAGTTTCAAGCGATCATCAAGCTCTATCCCAAGAGCAACGAAGCGACGCTGGCGCGCCAGCAGCTCGGCGAAAAGTAGCCTCGAACGTTTTGCGTTTTGCGATTCTCGTTGTAACGTCGCAGTATTGAACCGGGTTTCACAAAACGGGTGAATATCTGAGTATAGTCAAGACTGGGCCGCGGCCTGGCACAGGTGGAAGTTGATAAGTTGTTGGCGACAGTAACGACCCTCAAGGACGCAGTCAAATTCTTCACAAAGTGATGACGCGTAGCCGGATCCCATCCACAGATTACGCAGATGCCGCAGATGAACAGCCAAGACAAAGACGGACCGAGACGCCGTGACGTGCGCGATCCACAATCCGGTCATCACATCTGCAAAATCTGCGAAATCTGCGACATCTGCGGATAGCTCTTCCAAAGCACTCATAGCGGCTGCCATCCAACGCTGATTGTTGTATCATTCCATCTTTCCCGAACTCACGAGGCGCCGATCAACAATGAGAGTATTCGCCATAGGTGACCTGCACCTCGCAGGCGGGACCGGCAAGACCATGGATCGCTTCGGCGAGAACTGGCGTAACCACGACGTCAAAGTGTTTGAAGCCTGGGATCGCACCGTCGATGATGACGATGTCGTCCTGATCGTAGGAGACACATCCTGGGCGATGCGACTGGAAGAGGCAATGCCGGACCTCGAGCGCGTTGGTCGAATGAAAGGGCGCAAGCTTCTGCTCAAGGGCAATCACGATTACTGGTGGGAGACGCGGGCGAAGCTCAAGAGAGTGCTCGACCCGTCGATCGAAATTGTGAACGCATCTTCCACGATTATCGGCCGCATCGCCATTGCGGGCACGCGCGGCTGGGTCTGTCCCAACGACTCGTTCTTTGAAGCGGATGACGCGAAAGTATACGAGCGCGAAGTCGGCCGTCTCAAGACCGCGCTCGAATCGCTTCGGGGCCGTGACGCCGAGTACGATGCCCTCATCGTCGCGATGCACTACCCCCCGACAAACGACAAGCATGAACCCAGCGGCTTCACCGAGCTTATCGACGAATACGCGGCCGGCGTATGCGTCTACGGCCACATACACGGCGAGCACATAAGCACCGCCCTCACCGGATTGCGGCGCCAGACAATCTATCGCCTTGTGAGTGCGGATGCCGTTGGCTTCGCGCCGGCGCTGATCGAAATGAAGATATGAGGAGGAACCATTGAAGGCCCTTATTCTGACTCTCAGCTTGATGATTCCCTTAACGCTTATGAAACCCAATACAGACGAATCGAGTTTGAAATCTCGCGCCGAATTGACCGACTACGGGGAGACCTCACGCTATGCCGACGTGATGGAGTTCATCGCCGGCTTACAGCGACTGAGCGACGGCGTGAAGGTTGAGACCTTCGGTGTAACGAATGAGGGCCGCGCATTGCCCCTTGTAATTCTCTCGAAGCCGGGAGTCGATTCTCCAGCTCAAGCCGCAAGATCCGGCAAGCCTCTCGTGTTCATTATGGCAAACATTCACGCAGGCGAGGTCGAAGGAAAAGAAGCAACTCTGCATCTGATGAGGGATATCGTCACCGGCCCGCTCGCCCAGCTGCTGGACAAGATGATCCTGCTCGTCGCCCCGATCTACAACGCCGATGGCAACGAGAAGATCGACATCAACAATCGGACGGCCCAGAACGGGCCGCTGGGCGGCGTGGGCACGCGAGAGAATGGCAAACAGATGGATCTGAACCGCGACTTCATGAAACTTGAAAGCCCGGAGGCGCGCGGACTGGTCGAAGGGGTCTTCAATCGATGGGACCCGCATGTCGTAATCGACCTCCATACGACGAATGGGTCTTACCACGGATATGCCCTAACCTACTCGCCATCGCTGAATCCGAATACCGACCGCCGGATCATCTCATTGGTCCGTGAGCGGCTGCTCCCCGAGGCGTCCACGACGTTGCGCGAGAAATACAGCTACCGGACCTACTTCTATGGCAACTTCGCGGACGAGCGAAATCCGCAGCGTGAACTGGGCGGGGACTCGGCTAAGGACCCAAAGGTATGGGCCACGTTTGATCACCGGCCCCGGTTCGGCAACAACTACGTCGGGCTCCGCAACCGCATTGCGATTTTGAGCGAGGCCTACTCCTATCTCGACTTCCACAAGAGAGTAGACGTTACCGACAAGTTCGTCCGAGCAATCCTCGATTACGTCGCCAGTCACGCAAGCGAAGTTGTCACCCTGCTTGCGGAAGCCGATCGCTATTCCCTCGACACCGGGACGACGAAGGGCAACGAGCAGGGGATGGGGATCGGCTTCGAGTTGAAGCCCTCGAGCAAGCCGGTCGAAATTCTTGTCGGCTCGGTCCATAAAGTTCTAGATCCGCGCACCAGCAAGGAGAGATTCGAGGCAACGGACGAGGCCAGGCCGGTGAAGATGACTGAATATGGCGAGTTCCAGGCCACTCGCCGCGTCAAGGCTCCCTCGGAGTACATACTCAAACCGAACCAGCGAGGGATCGTAGACCTGCTGCTGTCGCACGGGATAGTCGTCGAGCAGACAAAGAAAGAGGAGACTCTGGAAGTCGAAGTGTGCTCGGTCACCAAAGTCTCACGCGCCGCTCGCTCGTTTCAAGGGCACCGAGAGACCAGACTCGAGGTCGCTTCAGCCAGGAGCAAAGAGGTCTTTCCGCGAGGATCCTTCATCGTTTCGGCTCATCAGGCGAAGGCGGCTTTGGTCGCTTACCTGCTCGAAGCCGAAAGCGACGACGGGCTGGTCAACTGGAACTTCTTCGACAACGACCTCGACCAGGAGCCTTTGGGGAACGCGCCGCGGACCTATCCGGTCTACCGTCTCTCATCGCCGGCCAGGGTGGCTCGCGAGATCGTAAAGAAGTGATGGAAATGCGAAATGCGAATTGCGGAAATTCGCAATTCGAAATTCGAAATTCGCAATTCCCCTTCTATAATGATTAACTTCTGGACAGCTTATGGGGATCAGTGACAGCGACACCTTCGCCGGAAAGAAGGCCCTTGTGACGGGCGGGCTTGGCTTCATAGGAAGCAACGTCGCCAGGCGGCTCGTCGAGCTTAGAGCGCAGGTGACACTGGTAGACTCGCTCGTGCCCGCTTACGGCGGAAACCGATTCAATATCCGCGGGATCGAAGACAAGGTGCACGTCAACATCGCCGATGTCCGCGACGAGCACAGCATGGCCTATCTGGTTAAGGGACAGGACCTGATATTTAATCTCGCGGGTCAGGTGAGCCACATCGATAGCATGGAAGATCCATACACCGATCTCGAAATAAATGTTCGCGCGCAGATATCAATCCTCGAAGCCTGCCGCAAGAACAATCGAGATGTTAAGATCGTCTACACAAGCACCCGCCAGCTGTACGGCAAGTCAACTTATCTTCCGGTTGACGAGAAGCACATCGCTCAGCCCACCGACGCCAATGGCATCAACAAGCTCTGCGGCGAGCTCTATCACATCCTCTATAACAACGTCTACGGTGTACGCACAGTCTCGCTGAGACTTACGAATACCTATGGACCTGGCCAGTTGTTGAAGCACGCGAGGCAGGGATTCATTGGGTGGTTCATACGCCGGATAGTCGAGGGCGGCGAGATTCAGATCTTCGGGGACGGCAGCCAGGTGCGGGACTTCAATTATGTTGACGACGTCGTCGACGCGATGATGCTCGCAGCGGAGAGAGAGGAAGCTGATGGTCAGATATTCAATTTGGGCGGAAGTGAACCGATAGATCTGAAGTCCCTGGTCGAGCTGATGATTGAAATAAGCGGCGGTGGGAGCTACCGATTCGTTCCATTTCCACCGGAGAAGAAATCGATAGACATCGGGGACTACTACGGCGACTTCTCGAAGATCAAAGACACCCTTGGGTGGGGGCCCGGGACTTCGCTTCGCGAGGGGCTGCAAAAGACCTTCGACTATTACAAGGAGAACCTCAACTGGTATCTGGCATGAAAGTCCCATTCGGCGATCTGCGACGCCAATACCAATCGCTTCGAACCGAAGTGGACTCCGCGGTTCAGGGAGTGCTGGACCGCGGCTGGTTCATTCTCGGCCAGGAGGGCGAGCAGTTCGAACGTGAGTTCGCGGCTTACCTGGGCGCGCGCCATGCTCTCGGAGTGGCTTCCGGCACCGATGCGATTCACCTGGCGCTGGTGGCCGTGGGAGTAGGGCCTGGCGACGAAGTCATCACGGCGGCGAATACCTGCGTTCCAACCGTGTCAGGCATCTCGTCGTCGGGAGCCCTGCCGGTGCTGGTCGATGTGGATCCCGTGAGCTTCAACCTCGACCCGGCGCGGATCGAAGGCGCGATCACACCACGCACTCGCGCGATTGTGCCCGTTCACCTCTATGGCCAGGCAGCCGACCTCGACCCGATCGTCGAAATCGCTCGCAGGCATAACATCCGCGTCGTCGAAGACACGGCGCAAGGCGTGGGAGCGATGTACCGGAACCGCAAGCTGGGCGTCATCGGCGACTCAGGTTGCTTCAGCTTCTATCCGAGCAAGAACCTTGGGGCTTTTGGAGACGGGGGCGCAGTCGTTACCGATGACGATGATATCGCTGAGCGTGTTCGCCGGTTGCGCAACTATGGCGAGGTTCGCCGGTACTACCATGCGACCAGGGGAGTCAATAGCAGGCTGGATGAGATG
>JBGPFL010000475.1:0-4854 GCA_041483295.1 Blastocatellia bacterium
AATCCGTAATTGTTCGCGGAAATGCCGGGGGACCTCCCGAGCATTCACTCTACTGTACCAAAGCTGAACGTTTTTCGTTTCACGCTCATCGTTTCTCGTTTTCGGTTGGCAACACCGGACGGACTTGATAGCCGCAGATTAACCGGGGGATCAGACAGCATCAACCTCGGAGCGGGGGGAGAGAACAGCAATGCTACTGTAGTTTGCGGCGTGATTCAATACTTAAATGCTGGAACGCGTTCGACGCAGCCACCCTGAGAGCCATCTCAGGGCCGTTCGAAAAAAGCCATGTTTGGGTGGGGGCTCGTGAGCTTCAGTCCTGGCTTCGGCTTCAATCGCCGCGAAGAACTGGGAGGCCATCATCTTGGCGGCGCCTTGAATCATTCGTTGTCCGACGCCCGCGATGGTGCCGCCTACTTGAAGGTCACCCTTGTAGCTGATCACGGTGACGCGGTCCCGCTCCTCAAGGTCGAGGTCGCCTGATCCTTTCACGAATCCAGGCTGGCCCTTCCCTTCGACAACGATGCGGTAGTGCTCGGGGGGCCGCATCTCTTCGATGCGCACGCTCCCTGTGAACTCCCCCTTGATTGACCCGACTCCGGCGCGAAGAGTGGTAGCGAAGGCGTTGTCGCCCGTCCGTTCCAGCCGTTCACAGCCAGGTATACAGCGCTGCAACACTGCGGGATCGATGAGGGATTGAAAGACTCGCTCGCGGCTGGCGCGCAGTTCCTGTGTGCCTTCGATCTTCATGAGACGTGATGCGTGACGCGTGATCCGTGACCCGGGATCCGTAGTGCTCGCGGGCAAGCTGCTAAGAATCACGCATCACGAATCACGCATCATCCTCGTCATTTCGCCCTTGATGCGGCCGCTTCAATCGCGCGGCGAGTGTAGACCTGGGCGAGATGGCGGCGGTAGTCGTCCGACGCGTAAAGGTCGCCGTTCGCATCGATTCCGTCGGTGGCATGCGCCGCAGCCGCAGCAATGGCCTTCCCGTCCAGCGAGCTGCCGACCAGCGCCGTTTCGACGCCGTTCGCGCGATACGCTTTGGAAGCGACGCCGGTCACCCCGATACTCGCAGACGTGCACGTGCCCCCCTGATCGCGAACCAGGTTGACGGCGACTCCGACGACGGCGAAGCCCGAAGCAGGCTGCGCGACTTTCATATAAGCCTGCCCCACACGACCTTGAGGCAAGGTGATGCGAATCTCGCGGAGGATCTCGCCCGGCTGCAGCGCCGTGGTCAGCATATCGACAAAGAAGTCGTCGGCCTTGATCACGCGCTCACCGTTCGCCTTGACCGCTACCATTTCCGCAGACAGCGCGATGATCGCGGCCGGCCAGTCAGCAGCAGGATCCGAGTGAGCGAGACTACCCCCAATCGTCCCCTTGTTACGCACCTGGACATCGCCAATCTGCGCGGCAGTTTCGGGCAACAGCGGGCAGATATCGCGCAGCCGGTCCGACGATTCTAGCTGGTAGTGAGTGGTCATCGCTCCGATCGAGATGCGGCCGCGGTCCTCGCGAATGTACGACAGGTCCTTGATGCGCCCAAGGTCGATCAGCATCTGCGGCATCGCAAGCCGAAGCTTCATCGCGGGGATCAAGCTGTGCCCGCCGGCGAGGATCTTGGCCTCGTCGGGGTTCTTGGCCAACAACGAGATCGCTTCATCGAGGGTTTTTGGAGCCACGTATTCAAACTGTGCTGGAATCATTGTTACTTTCCTCCATGCTGCAATGCAGACTGAATTCAGCGCTCGAATGAAGTGTTGAAGAAAGCGGACTTGCCACTAAGACACCAAGACACGAAGGAACACAAAGAGTCTAATCTGAGGTGCAAACTGTCTTGGTACCGCTTTGTGTCTTCGTGCCTTAGTGGCATAACCCCCCATCCCGCTAAGCGTTGATGATTCGCCACAGGCTTTCGGGCCTGACCGGCATATCCAGATGGCGCACGCCGAACGGTTCGAGCGCATCAACCAGCGCATTCACTATGGCCGGCGTTGCCCCGATGGTACCGGCCTCGCCCACGCCCTTGACTCCAAGCGGATTGACCGGCGAAGGCGTCTCCGTGCGATCGAGTTCCATCCATGGAACAAAAGCAGCTTTCGGCACTGCGTAGTCCATCAAGGTCCCCGTTATGAGCTGTCCCTGCTCGTCGTAAACAAGCTCCTCATAGAGAGCCTGGCCGAGCGCCTGAACGATTCCCCCGTGGATCTGGCCGTCGACCAGCATCGGATTGAGCACCTTTCCGCAATCATCCACCGCGACGTAGCGCAGGAACTTCACCTCTCCGGTCTCTCGATCGACCTCGACAACTGCGATGTGAGTGCCGAATGGGAAAGTAAAGTTCGTTGGCTCGAAGAAGTGAGTCGCCGAAAGCCCGGGCTCGCTGCCGGGCGGTATCTCTCTGGCAAGGTGAGCTGCAAGCGCGACCTCTTGAATCGTGATGCTCCTGCCGGAGTTCCCGGCGGACGAAGAGGCGCCGCCCGCCGCAGCCTGCGCGGCTTGGACCGCGAACCTGCCTTCGCTGAACGCGACAGTCGATTCCTCAACTCCGAGCATGTGAGCGACAATCTTTGTTGCCTTCTCCTTGAGCTTCGCGATCGCCATGAACACTGCGGTTCCGCCGACCGCAGTCGCGCGGCTGCCGAACGTGCCGATGCCGTACTGCACAATGGAGGTGTCGCCGTGAATGACCGTCACGTGGTCCATATCTACGCCGAGCTCATCGGCAGCGAGTTGTGCGAATGAGGTCTCTTGTCCCTGTCCGTGCGGTGAGGCGCCCGTCAGCACGGTCACCATACCGGTCGGCTCGATTCGCACCGTCGCGCTCTCCCATCCACCCGCCGGCGTCGCCTGCGAGGGCCCGATCGCACATATCTCGACATAGGTCGAGACGCCGATGCCTATCAGCCGTCCCTGGGCGCGCGCCTTCTTCTGTTCTTCGCGCAGGCTGGCATAGTCGGCCATCTCGAGCGCCCGATCGAGCGCCCCTTGATAGTTGCCGCTGTCGTAAAAGAGTCCGGTAGCCGTCTTGAATGGAAACTCTTCAGGAGTGGGGAAATTCCTGCGCCGCACTTCGACCGGGTCCAGCCCCAATTCGTCGGCTATCAGATCGAGAGCGCGCTCGATGACGTGCGTGGCTTCGGGCCGGCCTGCTCCTCTGTAAGCATCGGTCGCCATCTTGTTGGTGAAGCACGCGGTCACGTTCATCTGAATCGCGGGGATCTTGTAGCACCCGGACAACATCAGCCCCGTAAGCGTAGGAATCGCCGGCGTAAGCAGTTGGTGATACGCTCCCATGTCAGCGAAGACGTTGTAACGAAGGCCCGTAATCGTGCCATCGTTTTTGCAGCCGATCTCGATGTAGCCGACCTGGCCGCGGCCGTGAATCGTGGCCTGAATATTCTCGCGACGACCCTCAATCCACTTGACCGGTTTCCCGAGTTGCATCGATATCCAACCCAACAGCGCTTCTTCAGCGTAGACGTTGAGCTTCGAGCCGAATCCACCGCCAACCTCGGGAGTGATGACCCGAAGCTTGTTCTCGGGCATGCCGAGCATTATCGCGAGCTGCGTCCGGAGCAGGTGTGGTATCTGGGTCGACGACCAGACGGTGAGTTCCTTTTCTCCTGGAAAGTAGCGCGCCAGTACGCCCCGGCCTTCCATCGCGATGGGTGCAAGCCGCTGGTGGACGAGTCGCTGCTTGACTATGCGATCGGCGGAAGCGAGCCCGGCGTCGATGTCGCCTTCACCAGCCGTGAGCGTGTAAGCGATGTTGTCGCCGTACTCTTCATAGACGAGCGGGCCTCCTTTTGCTGCGGCTTCGACGTCAACCACCACCGGAAGCTCTTCGTAGTCAACCATGATCAGGTCGATCGCATCTCGCGCCGCATACCGGTCGGTGGCGACAACAGCGGCGATCGGTTGGCCTACGAAAACTACGTGGTCCCCTGCGAGCACGCGATAATCGGGAACCTTCAAGCCTGGGAGAGCGGCGGCGCAGGGAACGGGCCCGACCTTCTGGACATCCTTCCCGGTATAGACCGCGACAACTCCTGGCGCGTGTGCGGCCTCGCTGGTGTCGATGCTGGTGATGAATGCGTGCGCGTGAATCGAGCGCAGGAACGCAACGTGGAGAGTATCGGGCAGCCTGATGTCATCGACGTAGTGACCGAGGCCCTGGATCAAGCGCGGGTCTTCAGTGCGCTTCACTCTTTGTCCAACATACTTAGTCATAAATCCTCCAACTTTTGTCATTTGTCACTTGTCATTTGTCATTTGTCAGAGAGGTGACTTGGAACGGAGACTCCCGATCTGTTTCAACAGTTTCGCCACATCCAAGAGGGGCGACAAAACCGTTGAAACGGTTGCTACACACGCCGGAGCCACAACACCCAACTGAAGAGACTGTGTGAAAACCCCAACCGGGAGGTTGGGGTTGCTCCCGTCCAGCCTACAAGAGCGGCGGCCGAATCGCGAGAATCCCCCACCCGGTGTGATTCTGTCAACGTTAGGGGCAGGAGCCCTGTATTCGCGGGTTGAGGCGGGTGCCTGGATGGAAGGTTGGGGACTAGAGTTTGGACATTTGGTGGGGCACGAACACTAACGACTTCAGTCAATTTGTCCGCAACCCCGGAGGGGTTGAATGTTTGTAGAAGACGACCGCGGATAGCACCGACCCCGGAGGGGTCGTATGTGCGATCGATCAACTCAAAAGGCGGCCCCCGCACATTTCACCCCTCCGGGGTGAGGATCGGTCGTCGTTGAATACTACAAACATTCAACCACTACGTGGTTGGCCCCCAACCGGAAGGTTGGGGATCCTTCACGGTTGGCTTTCGAACAACG
>JBGPFL010000476.1:0-4850 GCA_041483295.1 Blastocatellia bacterium
CGTGGTGCGGGTATCCCTTATCAAATCAGATGGCGTGGCAACACCCAGCAAACAAAAGGTCAACCGGGCAAGCTCCGGGTCTTCGCTTCGGCGGTTATAGAACTCTCGTATGCCGGCAAAAAACTCATCAGTTGAAAAGGGCAGGCTGCGGGTCACATCGATTTCGTCTATGAAGATAACCACTCGGCCGGCCCGACGATTCAGAGCGACTTCGCGTATCGCCCGCATCCATCGCTGGAGCGGCCCAAGCCGCTTGTGATCAACCCAGAACTCCTCGAGCTCGTCTTCCAGATCCAGCTGCTGCCCGATCAAACCGAGCAGACCGCCATACCACTGCTCGGCGGTGAGGTTCTGGCCTACAGCCGTAAGGTCGAGCACCGCCACCGCAGCGCCTTCCTTTCGAAGCCGTTCCGCAGTACGCACCATCAAAGAGGACTTGCCCATCTGCCGGGCGGTCAGCAAGTAGCAGAAATTCCCCTGAGCTAGACCCTCGTACAGTTCGATGTCAGCTTGCCGCTGCACATAGCTTGGGGCGTCGCGCTGCAACGCCCCTCCGATTACGTAGAAGCCTGGTTGGTAAACATAGGCGGTCATAACATCTATCCCTCCGGGAAAGAAGGGGAACGTCGATATCAGCCATTTGTCATGCAGCGGCCTTCGCGGTTAATTCACAAGAGGTGGCGTTGCAGGTAAGTTGCGTACAGTTGGCAGCGCGGTCTCGCATCCCGCGCTGAGTCGCCTGCCATCACACCCGCGCTTCGCAAGCGATAGAAACTCTCCGCAGTGGGACAAGGGCGGCCCCGTAGCACCCCGCGCACCACATCGCAGAGAGCCGTGTCCTGAGCCAGCAGAATCAGGATGCGGCGCAGATGATCTCCGAAAGGCCCTTCATCACGGTCGGCGTGGGATTCAAACTCTGCCAGCCCTGTGTTGCGATTT
The DNA here is from genome assembly GCA_041483295.1 of Blastocatellia bacterium. Lineage (GTDB taxonomy): Bacteria > Acidobacteriota > Blastocatellia > UBA7656 > UBA7656 > DASYSA01. The sequence goes on from JBGPFL010000476.1 coordinate 940, forward strand.
GTCATCTCGTGCAGACCCCGGCGCACAAGGTACGGATGACCGCCAACCAGCCGGAAATACCCCGCCACTTCCGCCGTCCCTACCAAGGGCGAGCCATAGCGCCGGTTGAGTTCCCCCACCTGTTCGAATGTGAAGTCTTCAAGCACGACTCGTGTTCCGACGTTAAACGGCGATTGGTTCAAGTCAGTGATAAACAGGTGCGCCTCGGTTGCGTAGGCAATCGAAAGCGTTAGCTTATTCCACGGACCGGCAGGGTCAAGCGACCTGGCATTGTGCCAGGAGCGAAAAAGACCAAAGACCTCGCTCCCGAAATCGCAACTGAACAGTCGATCAACTTCGTCCAGTCCCCACACCAGGCTGGACGGGATCTTGCCAAGCACTTCGCGCCGAATATACCGCCCGAAGTTCATACTGGGGCCGCGTTCAGGGTTCCAAACTTCTCTGGGCAATACGTCGAGATCAAGCTGCTCGGCGATCTCGGCCGCAAGCGTCAGAAACAGCGTGTCGACCGACTCGAGATGGGCCGCGTTGAGCACTTGAAAATCAGTCAGGACGACCCTGGCGCCCGCCTCTCGCGCCTGTTGTAGACCGCGAGCGAGCAACGAGGTCTTTCCCATCTGACGCGCGCCTTTTACCAGCACAATGCTGTCGCCGCGCGCGATGGCAGATTGGAACTCCTCGTCCGTCGAGCGAACAACATAAAACTCCGAATCCAGCGGGACTGCACCGCCCACAGCCTCCAACCTGCGTCGCGCGGCGGCCGGCTTTTGCGGCGTTGAGTCGCGCAAAGCGGCTAGCAACTCTGCCAACAGGCTCTGATCGTCATCGGGCCCATTCCACAGGGCGTAGTGGATCGGGTCGAGGATGGCTGCCAGCGGATCGGGAAGGGGGTCCTCATAGTTGACCCGTATCGGCAGCAAACGCGGCTTGCCATTCGAGTGTTGAGCCGCCTCGTGCGCAATCTGGACTTCGTAAGCGAGCATCTCGCTTGTCACCGAAGATCCAGAAAGCAGAGCAATGACAGCATCCGCCGTGCGGACCCGACGCTCGATCTCTCTTGCCCACTCGACGCCCACGGTCAGATGGCGATCTATGAATACCTTGTACCCGTAGCCGGCAAGCTCTGCCTCCAGTAGCCTGAGCACCTGCTCGTCGGGCTGCGCATTGCGCTTGTAGAGAAGCACCACTCGCGTACTGCCTGAGTCACGAGCCGACGTGCCTAAGTCAAGAGTAGGCGCACCTAAGTCAAGAGTCGGTCCGGCTAAGAGTTCAGCCCGAGGCTCAATGTGATGCGTCAAGCTGTCTGCATCAATTGCCAGCGCGAGCGCCAGTTCCTCGCCGAAGTCACGCGCTCGAGCGTATCGGTCTTTCGAATCGAACGAGAGGGCCTTTAAGATCACTTCCTGCGCCCCTACGGGCAGGTCGGGGCGCAACTTCATAGGCTCTACCTTCACCCCCGCTCGCTGCAAATCCAGGAGTTGAAATGGCGTGTCCGGGTTGAAGGGCCGCAGCCCAGTTACCATCTCGTAAGCGATCATGCCTAGAGCATAAATGTCGCTTGCCGCCGAGGGTTTTCCCATTAACTGTTCCGGCGCCATGTACGATATAGTCCCGGCCACTTTTGAGGTTTCGCGGCTTGCGCTCACCTGCGAGTCTTTGACCATGGCTATGCCGAAGTCTATGAGCTTGACATACTCCTCCTCTTCGTCCAGGCGTTGCAGCATTATGTTTGCGGGCTTGAGGTCGCGATGGACAACTCCTTTTTCGTGGGCGGCGCTGAGCGCATGACCGATCTGTCGCATAATGCGCCCGACGCGCGCGAGATCCATGACCTCGTCATTGATGACTGAGTGCAGGGTCACTCCTTCCACAAACTGCATTACGAGGTAAGGCTCTCCGTTCGGCATCTTGCCGGCATCAAAGACCCCGACGATGCCCGGGTGATCTATGCGGGCCAGAGCTTCAATCTCTTGCTGAAACCTTTGCTTGAACCAGCTATCGTGATCAGATTCTCCCAGTTGTTCCAGGAGAACTTTAATAACGACAGGCTTCGACAACAGTTGTTGATCGTGTGCCAGGTACACGACGCCGATGCCGCCACGGCCAAGCTCTCGGTCAATCAGGTAACGACCATTGAGCAGTATTCCGGCATACAGACCCTGTTTCGCAGCTCTTGCCTCGCGTGATGAGTCGGAGGATAATCGGACCGACTGGGTTTCATCCTGTTGATCGTCTCCTGTTGACATAGAAGCTCTCGATGTTCGACTGCTGGGGATTATAACACTGGGTTGCGCGCCGGAGTAACGCCCGATTGAAAGCCAGAGATTCAGATGAACCAGACCTGATTCTTGAACCATGATCGCGGTCAATGAAAAGTCCCGCTACCCGAAGCGTATCCCTCATCTGCATGTGCTGGAGTCTCGGAGCAAGGAGATTTGAGTATGCGTTCAATCGTAATCTCTCTATTGTTGCTCGTGGCCCTTTCAATGAACTCAGTAACGGCGACTTCTGCGAGCGCACAAGCTCAAGCATCAACTCAAGCAAACGTCAGTGCGGACAAATCGAAGGCCAATCCCCTCGACGTAGAGTTCGAGCGCTTGACGGAGGAAGGCAATGTTGCGCTATACAACCTCGACTACGAGAAGGCACGTAACATCTATCAACAGATGACTGGGCAGGCGCCCGATCAACCAGCAGGATATGTTTACCTCGCGAACAACCTCTGGCTTGAAACACTCAACAGAAACCGCAGGCTGTCGTCGTCTCTTTATAACAGCGCCTCCTTCTACGCACAGACCGCAGCCAACGACAAGGTGGATCCGGAGCGCGACCAACAGTTCAATCGGTTCATTAAGAAGGCCCTTGAAGTGGCTGAAGCGCGGCTTAAGAAGGACCCTAGTGACGCGCGGTCGCTGTATTACAAGGGGGCTGCGCTCGGCTTACGCTCCGCCTACAGTGTTACGGTCAAGCGCAGTTTCTTTGGTGCGATCGGTGACGCGAAGAAGTCGGTCCAGGCTCAAAACAAAGTGATTAAGCTCGACCCGAATTATGCTGATGCCTACCTGAGCATAGGGTTTTATGAGTACATCGTAGGCAGTTTGCCGTTAGGTTGGCGGATACTGGCAAGCTTCGTAGGAATAAAAGGGAATAAGAAGAAGGGCACCGAGTTGCTTGAGACGGTCGCCGAGCGCGGCAAGTATGCGGCCGACGATGCGCGAGTGTTGTTGATGGGGATTTCCATGCGCGAGGGCAAGTTTGAGCGAGCGCTGGAGTTGGCCGGCTATCTTGCAAACAAGTACCCTCGCAATTATCTGCTCGGAATCGAGCGCGCGGCAATGCTCTATCACTTGAGCCGAGCTGATGAGGGGGCGCGCGCCTTCGCGGGTCTGCTCACGGATGCTCATATCGCCGCGGTCGCCGCAGACGCCGTGAACTATCAGTACGGCGAGGCGCTCACTGAGACCCGCAACTATGCCTTGGCCATCGAAAGGTATAAAGCAGTCGTGGAGTGGCCGAAGTCGGACCAAAGCCTGGTAACGCTGGCGCACCTGCACGAAGGGCAGGCACTTGACGCTCTGGGCAAGCGTGCGGAAGCTGTGAAGGCGTACCAGATCGCGCTCAAACGCGAGAACGTCTATGATTCGCGCGATCTCGCCAGCCAGTATCTCAATAAGCCGTACGTTCCAGCCAGGAGGTGAATCAGAGTAAGAAGTACACTAGCCGAACCGAAGCAAGCGCCTTCCAGGGCGCAAATCCGAAAACAGTTAGCCTCACCGGTTACGGAAAGACAGTGGAGGGATATGACTACTCTACGGCTTTTCTTTATCCAAGTGCTGAAGTGCGGCGCGCGTCGCAAGCCGCAGGAGATCGTCGATACAAAGGCCGGCTATGTCTACGACACTCGCGAACAG
>JBGPFL010000477.1:0-4849 GCA_041483295.1 Blastocatellia bacterium
CTGGGATAGCAGTCAACGTGCCCTTTCGACAATTGACTCGCGAACAACAGAAAGCAATCGTGAAAGGCCGAAACGGATTTGAAGGCGTGATGGGCTTCTTCAACTGGCTGGAGACGAAGAAGTACAAGTTGCACGTGCGAGTCTTTTTGTCGAAGTATCGTGGGTATACGTTATGTCCCGATTGCGGAGGATCTCGACTGCGGCTGGAAGCTCGCATCGTATACGTGAGCGGCAAGACCCTGGCTGAAGTCTGCGCGATGACTGCCGAAGAGGCCACAGTGTTCTTTGAGCAGGTGACGCTGTCGCCGTCCGATCTCGAAGTGGCCGGACGGCTGCTTCATGAGATTCGAAGCCGCTTGAAGTTCCTCCTCGATGTCGGGCTGCAGTACCTGACGCTCGATCGGCTGGCCTCGACTCTGTCGGGCGGGGAGTCACAGCGGATTCAGCTAGCGACCAACCTCGGCTCGTCGCTCGTTGGAGCCCTTTACGTTCTCGACGAGCCTTCGATCGGGCTTCACCCTCGCGACAACGCGCGCCTGATCAGGATCCTCAAGAACCTCCGCGACATCGGCAACACGGTCCTGGTAGTCGAGCACGAACCTGAGATGATGATGTCGGCCGATGTGCTGATCGATATCGGTCCGGGGGCGGGCGAGTTCGGCGGCGAAGTTGTTTTCGCGGGCACCCCGAGTCAGATGATCGAGAGCGGCCATTCACTCACGGCCAAGTATCTGCGCGGCGAGATCGAGATCAAGCCGCCCAAGCAGCGACGAAAGCCGGGGGCTCGCTCGTTGGAGATTCGCGGCGCGTCGGAGCACAATCTTAAAGGCATCGACTTGAGTATCCCGCTCGCGACCAGCGTATGCATAACCGGAGTCTCCGGCTCGGGCAAGTCCACACTGGTACACGATATCATCTATGCGGGCCTGAAGAAGCAGCGTGGAGAGTGGACCGGCCACGTCGGATCCTTCGCGCGGCTCGACGGCGGGCAGTTCATCGACGATGTCATCCTGGTCGATCAGTCTCCCATCGGCCGCACGCCTCGCTCTAATCCGGTCACCTACATCAAAGTCTACGACGCGATTCGGGAGCTGTTTGCTTCGACCCGCGAAGCTCAGGCGCGGGGATACCAGTCGTCGCACTTCAGCTTCAACGTTCCGGGCGGCCGCTGCGACCGTTGCGAGGGGAACGGGGTCGAGATCAAAGAGATGCAGTTCCTCGCGGACGTCGAACTGACATGCGAAGAGTGCAAAGGCATGCGCTTCAAGGCGGGTCTGCTGGAGGTGAAATACAAAGGCCGCTCGATCCACGACGTGCTGAACATGACTGTGCGTGAAGCTCTGGGGTTCTTTGCGGGAGTGAACCGCATCGCCTCGCGAATGCGCGTTCTTGACGATGTCGGTCTTGGGTATTTGAGGCTCGGGCAATCTGCGACGACCCTGTCGGGAGGCGAGGCGCAACGGGTGAAGCTGGCGGCCTATCTCTCCAAGAGGACCAGCGAGCGGACCCTGTACATCTTCGACGAGCCGACGACGGGGCTTCACTTCGACGACATCAACAAACTTCTCACGGCGTTCAGGCAGCTCATGGAAGTAGGCGGCTCGATAATCATCATCGAGCACAACCTTGACGTGATAAAGAGCGCGGACTGGATCATTGACCTCGGCCCGGAAGGAGGCAACGCAGGAGGGCATGTAGTTGTTGTCGGCCCCCCCGAAGCGATCGTGGCATGCGACGCGTCTTATACGGGAAGATTTTTGCGAGCAGTGTTGAGTAAGTAGAGGCTTACTTGACTGGACAGTCGATTGTGTTCGAAAGTTCTCAGGTTGATGGTAAGTGCAAAGTGAGTTGACGACTCTATGACCACCAGAGCTGTATCGCCTAACGTCGAATCTGCGCTGCGGATAATCTCTCTGCTCGAGTCTGGCGAGCGACGGCTCGTACACGACATGAGATGGGACGAGTACGAACAGTTGCTCGAGGAGCTGGGTGATGACTACGTGGTTCGCATATCCTACGCGGAAGGGGTGCTGGAGCTTATGGGTCCACTCTATCGGCACGAAAAATACAAAGACTTTATCCTTCGCGCGGTGGCAATCCTGACCAAAGCATTTGGTCTCAAGCTCGAGTCCGGGGGATCTACAACCCTGAAGCACAAAGATCTGAAGCGCGGCGCTGAACCGGACACTTGCTTCTATATCCAGCACGCTGCTCAGATGATCGGAAAAGAGACAATCGATCTGAAAACCGATCCGCCCCCGGACATTGTCGTCGAGATTGACATCACCAGTCCGCCGTACGGCAAGCTCGACATCTACGCCCACCTTGGCGTGCCGGAGATCTGGCGATACGATGGCAAGGCGTTTCGCATCTTCGAGTTGTCAGGCGGCTGTTACATCGAGCGCGACAAGAGCGTGACCTTCCCTAGTCTAAGTGGACGCGATATGCAATCCTTCATCGAGCAGTGTGATAGTGAAGGGCAGGACGCCGCGCTCGACAGTGTTCAAGACTGGGTGACGAAGCAAAATCCGACATAGGGAAATGCGGCTCCTCTTTGTTCGAGGGTCCCCCAAGAAGAGAAGGGCCAGCCACGAATTGCACGAATGACCACGAATGATTCGTGTCAATTTGTGGAATTCGTGTGATTCGTGGCTGCACCTTTTTCGGACGACGCCATCTGGCCTTACGACTCGTTCCCTCTCCAGTCCCAGCATTTCAGCTCCCAGTCTTTTCCTTCGGCAACGACGGCGCCCTTGTAGCCGCTACCCGGGAACAATTCGCGAAATGACCATCGTGAGACCTCATCATCATTCGCGCTGCCGTTCGCGCTGAGCAGTTGAGGCGCCTCGCCCGGAGCCAGTGACACGACGAAGCGGCTCAAAGGCATCGAGAGACCTTCGCCAAGCGCCTTGATGTAGGCCTCCTTGCGGGTCCAGCAGTTGAAGAACGCGTCGCCCTGAAGTTCCGCAGGAAGCCCGCGCAGCACACGAACTTCTTCGGCTGAGAAGAATCGTTCGGCGATCTTGGCGTCTGCGACATTGGGACGAATCCATTCCAGATCCACGCCCAGGTCTCGGCCTTCGGCCACTGCGAACAGCGCCAGTTCGTGAGAGTGAGACACATTGAAGCGCAGCCGGTCTCCCGTGATCTCTCTCACAAGGGAAGGCTTGCCGTGTTCGCTGTAACAGAATCGAAGTTGGCCTGGCTCCATATCCAGATAGCCGCCCAGGATAGCTCTCAGCGTTCCGCGACCGGCGATGAAGCGGTGACGATCGCGATCAAAGTGAAATCGCTCGGCCCTGTCTTGCTCATCCGGCTCAAGAGTGGCGAGCAGTCTCTCCAGACATCTCGGCGGCTGCTCCAGACTGGCGCGCCACACGTGAACCTCGCCGCTGAGGAGTCTCATTGGTTCCTGCAGGACATTCCAGGCTGTATCGGGCCCGATCATTGCTTCGGCCTCCAGAGATCCGGCCGCGCCGGTAACAGGCAGTACACGAACTCGACCACACGCCTCTCACTTGGGGAATCAGGTCATCACCGAGGCTCTAGCATTGCAGAGGACATCGCCCTTCGCAACGTAGTGCGCGTCAAGTTTCAATCTGGAGCTGGAAGACCCTACCGCAGAGGCACAAAGGATTTTAGATTTTGGATTTTGGATTGCGGATTGTTGCGGATAGTAGGATCCGATCCGAAGGCAATCGCAAATCTAAACCTCCTTCAATCCAAAATCCAAAATCCAAAACATCCAAAGTCCTTGGACGGCCGTGGACAGATTTGAGACTCGAAGCTATGCTCTTGCGGAATGAAGCCGGAATACAGTGAATCGACTTATGGAGATCGCAGCGCTCCTATATACGATCAATGGCAGCCGCCTCTGCGCCAACTTCAGGCAGGAACGAATCACGCTTCTTTGTGAAAGGGTGATTGTCATGCGCTACGTCCTCATTGCGATTGGATGGTGTATGGTTACTTATCTCGCTAGCCAGACGGGGCCTGCTCCGGCGGAACAAGCTGTCACTGTTTATCTGCTCAAACCTGCCCGCGTGTTCGACGGCGAATCGGCTCAGCTACGGGAGGGCTGGGCTATCCTCGTTCGCGGGGAACGCATCGAGGCGGCGGGACCTGTTGCAGAAATCAAGGCTCCGGCCGACGCCAAGGTAATTGACCTGCCTGGGACTACGTTGCTTCCCGGCCTCATCGAAGCTCACTCACACGTCTTGTTGCATCCCTATAGCGAGACATCGTGGAACGACCAGGTGGCTCGCGAGGCGTTGAGTCTTCGGGTCGCGCGAGCGACCAATCACTTGCGAAACACGTTGCTCGCGGGGTTCACCACGATTCGAGACCTCGGTACGGAAGGGGCCGGCTACGCCGACGTCGGCCTCAAGCAAGCTGTCCAGCAAGGGATCATTCCCGGCCCGCGTATGGTGGTCGCGACCCGAGCTATCGTTGCGACCGGCAGCTACGGTCCAAAAGGCTATGCTCCGGAGTGGGGCGTCCCACAAGGCGCCGAGGAGGCTGATGGGATCGACAGCCTGACTCGGACGGTGCGCGATCAGATCGGCAAGGGCGCCGACTGGATCAAGGTCTACGCCGACTATCGATGGGGAGCGCAGGGGGGAACGCAGGGCGCAGCTCCAACCTTTTCACTCGAGGAGTTGAAGCTCATAGTCGAGACCGCTCGAAGTTCCGGCCGTGCGGTCTCGGCGCACGCGACTACGGCAGAAGGAATGCGACGGGCTACGCTGGCCGGCGTCGAGACGATCGAACACGGGGATGGCGGCACACCCGAGGTCTTCCGTTTGATGAAGGAACGCGGCGTCGCGCTTTGTCCGACGCTGGCGATCGC
>JBGPFL010000478.1:0-4836 GCA_041483295.1 Blastocatellia bacterium
CAAGCAGGCGCTCATCCTCCCGCCCGGCGCCGTCGGATCAACACTCGGCGACCAGACCATCACAACGCAGAACTCGAACGGGGTCGTCTTCGTTGCCGCTTCGACAAATCCTGTGTTGGTGAGGGCTAACTTTGACGATGTTCGTATCTACGGATTCGAGCATACGCTTGATGTGAGAGTCTCTTCGGAGTGGTCGTTCGGAACTGTGTTCACCTATCTGCACGCTCGGGATAAGAGGACGGATCTCCCACCGAATATCGAGGGAGGTACTCCGGCGCCCGATGGTTATTTGAGGATTCGATATCGGCCCGCGGAGCGACGCTTTTGGATAGAACCATATCTGCACGCAGCGGGCAGGCAGGATCGACTTTCGAGTCTCGACCTCGAAGACCGTCGCACCGGAGCGGCTCGCTCGCGCGGAAGCATTGCAAGCTTCTTCAACAACGGCGCTCGGTTTCGAGGTCCGGTCAGCGCGGGGCCGGACGGAATCAAGGGCAATGCCGACGATAGGTTGATTGCCACAGGGGAGACTCTCGCTCAGATTCAAGACCGCGTGCTGGGTATAGGCGTTAACTCCGCCTCGATGTTCACCGCGGTGCCCGGCTATATTACATTAAACGTCCGCGGAGGACTGAGGCTGGGCGAGCGGCATGACATCACGGTCGACTTCGAGAACATTGGCGACCGCAACTATCGCGGGATAAGCTGGGGGCTGGATGCGCCGGGCCGCGGGGTTTTTCTAAGGTACAACGCACGGTTCTGAAACAGTCGGCTCGAAGCCAGGCTGGGTACGCATCGCTTCCAGCGTGCGCGTCCTCCGCGAAGGGCCAGGGGTAGGGACCCGCACGCTGGAAGTGAAGCGCGACTGTCTGCGTCCTTTACTGCCTGGCGCCGTGCTTGCGAAGCAGCGACGCCATTTCGGCCTCTCCAGCTTCCACGGCAAACGTCAGGGCCGTCTTGCCCGCGTCTGTCTTCGCGTTCACATCCGCTCCGCTGACCAAAAGGAGCTCTGCGAATTCGAGCTGTCCGGTTGAAGCGACCGCGTGCAGCGCCGTGTAGCCGGCTTGATGAGCCGCGTTGACCTCCGCGCCGCGTTTGATCAGCATGCGCGCGGCATCCAGCTGTTTTGCGGCGGCAGCGGCATGCAACGGCATCACCTTCAGATCATTCTTAGCCGCCATGTTGACGTCAGCTCCCGAGGTCAGTAGCAGCGTCGCACACTCCGTATGGCCGAAGAAGATCGCAAGCCCGAGCGGGTAAAACCCATCCGGCGCAAATGCGTTAACAAGATCAGGGTCCTTCTTTAGAAGCTTCCGCACGCGCTCGGTCTGTCCAGTCGCCGCGGCTTCGAAGATATTCAACTCAAGTCCAAATGAGAGGAGCACGTCGACCACCTCTGCCTTGCGATAGTAGACGGCAAGCAGTATTGCCGAGACTCCCTTCTCGTCTGTTGCGTTCGCAAGCGCCCGATCTTTCTTCACCCACTCCTTGACCTTGAGCGCCTCGCCACTCGTGACCGCATTCAAGAACTCTTTCGTATCCATACCTCCATCCTCCTGGTTGGCGTGAGAAATCAACGGCGAAAGCAAGCCCATCATCAAAGCAATCCCCGCAATGCGTGCTATTCCGGCTTCCATTTCAACCTCACTTTCCTGATTCTTGGTACCCGGTGTCGCGCGAAGACGAAGCATCTCGACCATCTCTGCCTGACCTGCCTCAACTGCAACTTCGACCGGCGTTCGTCCCTCGTCGTCCCGAGCATCGAGATCCGCCCCTCGGTTGAGCAGAGGCTCAACCAGATCGACGAATCCAAAACCGGCTACGTAATGCAAAGGCTTCCTGAGCTGCGTCTTCGGACAACTGGAAATCGCGCAGAATAGAATAGAATAGCCATAACCGACCGCCATATCCTGGAAGCGCCGCACAATCACACCATAAGCGTTCTCGTCGCCTTCGCGCGCGCGAAGAACCAACGACCCGAGGCTGCCAGTGCTCATCACGAAATAGCCCTCGAAGTAAGGTCCCAAGTTGGCCGCAAAAGGTTACCAGATTTTGGCGGGTGGAGGGAGGCTGAGATACTCCAGCGCTTTGTCTCGGGTCGGATTTGAAGGTCTGGATCCGCAGATGTCGCAGATGTCGCAGAGACCAAGAATGAATTCTCAATTGCTCTAGTCAAGAAGAAGGGCAGGCTGATATATTCCAGCGCTTTGTCTCGCGTCGGATTTGAAGGTCTGGATCCGCAGATGTCGCAGATGTCGCAGAGACCAAGAATGAATTCTCAATTGCTCTATTCAAGAAGAAGTCCAGGTCCGATTCGAGGTCTGGATTGTTCTTCATCTGTGTCATCTGCGCAATCTGCGGACGAATGGGACCCACCAACCAACGCCGCGCTAGTCGACGGATTAAGGGCTTAGTTGATTGCTTCACGCTGGAGCGGTTAAGGTGTAGAGGCCGGGAATTATGGGACAACTATGGCAGGCATCCTCTACTTAGTTGCGACGCCGATCGGGAATCTTGAAGACATCACGCTTCGCGCGCTTCGTGTACTCAAGGAAGTCGATTTGATCGCGTGCGAAGACACCCGGCATACGCGCAAGCTCCTACTGCATTACGACATCTCGCGACCCACGATCAGCTACCACGAGCACAACGAGCGCGAACGCACGCCCGATCTCATAGAGAAGCTGCAATCCGGGGTCAGCATAGCCTTGGTCTCCGACGCGGGAACTCCGCTTGTGTCGGATCCCGGATACAGACTGGTCAGCGAAGCCATTCTGCGAGGCCTGGATGTGGTTCCCATTCCCGGGCCGTCGGCGCTCGTCACGGCGATCGCCGCATCAGGGCTGCCAACCGCTGAATTCACTTTCGCCGGGTTCCTTCCACCTCGGCGAGCGGCCAGACGAGCGCGTCTTGTCGAGCTTGCAACATTGAAGTCGACGGTCATCTTCTATGAAGCACCTCACCGGATAAGAGAGACGCTGATCGATGCCCGTGAGCTGTTGGGTGACCGGCAAGCCGTGCTCGCCCGCGAGCTAACCAAACTTCACGAGCAGTTTCTGAGGGGATCGTTATCCCAGCTTGCTAGAGAGCTGGCCGAAACCGCTACTCGCGGTGAGATGGTGTTGCTCATAGGTCCGCCGCTCGACGATAATCAATCCAGGACCGCTTCTACCAGCTCAGTCTCAGAGGACATTCGGCGTCTGATGTTTGCCGAAGGAATAGATCAGAAGAGCGCGCTAAAGCGAATCGCTCGTGCTCGCGGCATCAGCAGGAGCGAAGCATACAGGTTGATGCTCGCCGATCGGTCCTCAAAGAATGTTGAGAGTGTGGAATATGAATCAGAGCAGGAAACTCGGGATACCTCATAGTTACGCTTCATTTTTGCCGCTACACCACAGCGTCGTGATTCTTGGTTGTCTCTGCGCGATCACGGCCGCCTCCGCTTCGGCTGTTTTTTCGCAAAGCGGCGCAACCACATCGCGGGCGACTGGCCGCGACTACGGAGTAAATCTGACGTTTGCCGTTTATCAGTACGATGCTCAGCGCTCGCCAGCGGTCGAAGAGGTGACCCGGCTGTCGGGCACGTTCTCCAGCGCCGAGGACGAGATCGCCCACTTGAAAGACAAGTACAAGCTGGAAGAGGTTGCTGTCCGGCACGTTCGATCGGCGGGGCTTCGCAGCGGCGAGACATTCAACGACGCCGCCTTGATCGGACCCGAGTACATGACATTCTGGGTAACCCCGCGCGACGTCGTGCGAGGCTATATGAAGCTCGACATACGAGTGCGTTACGCCAATGAATCGATACTGGATAAGAAGGGAGTGGAGCTTGAGAACTTCGAGACTGTGGCGCTTCGGGGCGGTAAGGGGATGTTCGGCGCGAAGTTCTTCGTTGGCGCGGGAGGCCGGCAGGAGAGCGTGCCGATCGAACGGACGCTCCTGATTTCGGTTACGCCTGAGATAGTGCCGGTCGCAAGTCTCCGCAACCGTCGAGAGCAGTTGTCACACCCGGTGGACGAGTATGGCACCCCCGTCAAGATGGCGGAGAGCGATCGCTTCACCCCGCCGGTGCCGCTCGAGCGAGTAGCGCCTAAGTTCGAGGCAGGGCGAGGCATTAGAGGCTCGGTGCTGCTGTCGGGGGTGGTTACGCCCGAAGGGAAGATCATAAACGTCCAGGTGCTGCGCTCACTCGAACCGGTGATTGATGACCGGGCCGTGGACGCCTTTCGCCACTACAGGTTCTCGCCGGCGCTTCTGAATGGCAAGCCGACATACGCGACCTTCCGAGAAGAGCTTGTGTTCACGAAGTAGGTTTGGAAGCCATACCGCAACGACCTGGGGGAAAGGATTCAGGATCTAGGACCTAGCAGGATGCGGAAAAACCCGAACATGCCACTAAGACACGAAGACACAAAGCCGCACCAAGTCAATGATCACATCGATTTACACCCTTCGTGCCTCTTCGTGTCTTCGTGGCAAGAAAGCAGGTTTTCCGCATCCTGCTAGGTCTCAAGTGATATGACCGCACTTGGACGGTAGAATTTCCCAGAAACAAGAATGATTAAAGGCAAGCTCAAATCCATCTTGAAGCCCGCATATTGTCGCTTGCCCGTGAGATTCTGTTATGGGTCATTGTTCCTGCCTACACTGAAGTTCCTCGAAGCATCCCAGAGGTGGGACGAAGATCGACTAGTTGAACACCAGATTTCAAAGCTGCGTTCGATGTTGCGCCATTGTGCTAAGCAGGTGCCCTACTACCGTCAGTCATTTCGCGAGGTTGGCTTTGATCCCGAAAACTTTCACCGGCTTTCAGATCTGCGCGTTCTTCCTTTGCTC
>JBGPFL010000479.1:0-4836 GCA_041483295.1 Blastocatellia bacterium
GGTCGGAGATCAGGGGTCGCTGGTCGGAGATCTGGGTCAGAGATCAGAAATCGGCGATCAGAGGTCGGAGACCGATGATCAGAGACTTCTGACTTCTGATCTCTGACCTCCGACTTCTGACCTCTGACCTCCGACCTCTGACCTCCGACCTCTGACCTCTGACCTCTGACCTCTGACCTCTGACCTCTGACCTCCGACCTCTGACCTCTGACCTCTGACCTCTGACTTCTGACCTCTGACTTCTTCAGGCTCTCACCGTTGCCTTCCTCTCCAGCTTGTTCCACTCCACTGCCACCCCCCGCAGCGACGCCAACGTAGATTTGATAGCCACGTAGTACATCAACTGCCGATAAAAGAACCGCTGCAGGAGGAGCCACACCAGGAGGCGCTTGTTCTCCGTGGGCTCGAATACGAATGCCAGAGCCGCCGCAGCGAAATCCACCGCGACGAACATCGCATAATAAAACAACACTCGCCACAACGTGTCCGCCGAGAATTCAGTCGGATGCTGCCAGCGATTAAACGCTGCCGTGGCCAGCGACACAAGCATCAACAGATCCATTGCCGGTGAGACAAGCGGGAAAATCACCTGGAAGAGAAAGATGTTCGGCAAGGCCACGAACCCGAGCGAGCCATACCGAGGGCGAAACAACGCGTCTTTGTGTTTCCACGCGGCTTGAAGTGTACCGTACATCCAACGATAGCGCTGTCGTATGAAGCCGCGCACCGTGTCCGGCGCTTCGGTGAGTCCGACGGCCTCGTCTTCGTACACGATCGAGTAGCCGAGCTTGCGTATGGACATTGTGAGGTCGGCGTCTTCGGCCAGGGTCAGATCGCTGAAACCGCCGGCCTTCTCTACCAGTTCGCGGCGCCACGCTCCCACTGCGCCCGGAACAACAGTTACACAATTGAGCACGTCGAAGGCGCGCCGGTCCAGATTCTGACTGGTGATGTACTCGAGCGCTTGCCAGCGAGTGAGCAGATTGATCCGATTCCCGACTTTCGCGTTGCCGGCCACCGCGCCGATCCTGGGATCGGTGAAGTGACGCACGAGCTTTGTTATGGTATTCCGGGTGAAGACCGTGTCGGCGTCCAGCGCTATAACGATCTCGGCGTCGGTGTGCGCCACGCCGAAACTCAGGGCCGCCGCCTTGCCGCCATTCGGTCTGGTGTAGAGCCGCACGCGATCATCGCCCGCGAAGGCGGCCCGCACGCGGTCAGAGGTTCCATCGGTCGAGCCGTCGTCGACGACAACTATTTCGCATTTGGACTCATGCTCAGCCGCGAGCAGCGACGCGATGGTTTGAACGATGACCTTCTCTTCGTTGAAGGCCGGTACAATAATCGCGACGCTGGGGATGAAGCCTGAAGGGTAAGTTCGGTGGCGGCTGCCATAGTGTTCGATCGTTGCAAGCACGCCGATAAACAGGAGCCTGGCTATTCCCAGGACGATGCCGGCCAGGAAGAGGATGTGAATGGCCGCCAGCGTCAGATTGATGGTGCCGAATGCCACCCAGCCGGCCCAGGCGCGCCACCGATTCTCGGGTGAAATGGGGGGCATCACCTCATCGCGCGTTTTTCCGAGCAACTCGCTCACGGTTACCAACTGAAATCCGTTCTCGCGCAACTTGGATATCAGTTCCGGCAACGCGGCAACGGTCTGCGAGCGCTCGCCGCCCGAATCGTGCAGCAGAACGATGTTTCCTTTATGCTCTTGTGCCAGTTTAAGAGTCTCACTGACGATCTTTTCAACTCCCGGCTGGTGCCAATCCTTCGGGTCGATCTGCATCCCGACGGTCAAATAGCCCATATCGTTGATTGTCTCGAGCGGGCCGACCTCGTCGGGAGTGTCCGGCTCGGAGTCTTCGGCGTAGGGCGGACGAAAAAGATAGGAGCGGCGCCCGATCACGCTTTCGAGCAGCACGCTGGTCGCCGACAGTTCGAGTTGAAGCTGGGTCTTCGATATTTTTGCAATGTTGGGATGGGTGAAGGTGTGATTGCCTATGTCGTGACCCTCTTCAATCATTCGCTTGAGCAGGCCGGGGTACTGTTCGCCATTCAAGCCGGTCACGAAGAATGTAGCGTGGGCGTTGGCTTGCTTGAGCGCGTCGAGGATGTGGGGTGTGTATTCAGGGTCTGGACCGTCGTCAAAGGTCAACGCGATCTTGCCGGCGATGCCTCCTCCATAGCGGCTGATGAGCCATGATGACGGGAACTCTGTGAAGTGCTCTGAAGTGATCAGGCCTCGAGCCGAGTCAAATCCGATCTCGCGCGTGCCTGTCCCTGGCTTGCCCTTCACGTGAAGTATTTCGCCAACTTCGCCACGCCCGCGTGGGGTCTCGTAATCCAACCCGTAGCCGTAGCTCATCGTCGACAGGAGCGCCGCTGCCGAGGCGTCCTGGGGTAGGTCTTTGCCGAAGAAGTTCCACATCGAAGGGTCTTCGCTGCCCAGTCTCCACAAGGCGACGCCACGTGCGCCAAATTGCCTCGTTACCGCCATCTGGTTGAAGGCGGTCACCGCGTCGAGCATCCAGACCTGATGCAGGCTGGCGTCGTCCTCTTCGTACCGGAAGGTGGGATTGAGCGATGCCGGGTCGAGGCGAATCTCTATCTGTGAGTCTTCGGTGGAAGATTCTTTTGCCGTGACCACGGCCTCCTGGAAGGTCTTCACCACCGGTTCTTTCGTTCCTTCCCAGTCGTACGCGTAGTTGGCTATGGCGACGATAGTTTTGGAAGCCGGTATCTCCGTCTGCCGAAGGCGGAGCATCTGTTCGAACCAGTCGGCTCCGGCAATCGGTCCCGGGTTGCTTCCGGCGTAGTGCTGATCGTAGGCCATTAGAATTACATAATCGGCTGTCTCGGAGATTCGCCGGTACTCGAACGAATCGTTATTGGCAGGCAGACTGATTGAGAGCTCTAAACCTGCGGAGTGAAGCGAGGTGGCAAGCTCGGCCGTGAACTGCGTAAGCGCGGGCTGGCTCTCGTCGAGCACGTTCTCAAAGTCGAGGCTTATGCCGGCAAAGTTCTCCTCCCGAGCGTAATCAGATAACTGGGCGATGCAGTACTTGCGGGCTTCGGGATTGGCGAGCATCTTTTTCAGCGTGTCGGCGTCCCATTTTTTCTCTTTGGAATTGAAGTTATTCACCAGCGCCATAATTCGGACATCGGGTCCCTTCGAGCGAATGAATTCGATTGCCTGCTGCTGGCGGTCATGATCGGGTTCTTCAAGCGTGCCGTCGGCGCCTATTAACTCAAGGCACTCGGTTATGACAACATCGAGATTGGCAATGTTCTCCTGAAGCGAGCTCATGCTGGTCGGATCCCAGTTGACGTAGAATCCCATCGTCAGGAGGTCGGGGGTTGGCACGCGCTTCACCTGGGGAGGAGGAGCAACTTTGTGCTTCTTACGCTCCGCATAGAGTTTGCGTTTCGCTTCGCGCAACTTCGGGCCTCCAGTCGGATTGACGGGATCGATCTTAGGAAGCTGCGGATGGCCCCCGTTGGGCAGCATACTTGATTGAGGCAATCCAAGCACCGGCAGTTCAGGGTTGAGCAGGATGCTAACGATTAGCAGTCCGAACAACAAAGAGAAGGCCAACCCTGACAGAAAGACGCTCCGTCTGAGCCGGGGCCAGCGCTTGCGATCCGGATCGAAGAAGACAGGACGTTCGCAGTTGTTATTCACAGGCATCTGCTTTGACCGAACAAAAACGTTTTTCGTTTTTCGTTTCGCGTTTGTCGTTTCTAGTGGTTGACCTGCCAACTAAACAACAACGAGAAACGTCAAACGACAAACGAGAAACGACATCTCTCGCAAGGGGTATGCAACTCAATGAAACACTCCTTTACCAGCAAGCGCACAGAGGCAAAGCAAGGCGCCGTCTCTGTTCCTCGAAGAGTCCTTCGGTGTCTCTCAGGGCAGTACACCTGGCAGCGGTCGGGTTCAGAGTTTCGCGGTCCGACTTGCAATCGCTCCAGTCTGCGAGTCAAAGGTTGAACTCTGAAGACTCCCCGGCACGCTGTTAGGCCAAGGTCTTGCGATGGTCTATAATACACCGGCAGCCAAGCTGCGCACATCAAATCCCGTCACGCCTATGAGAAAGCAGATCGGCATCGCCTTGCTGCTCACGATTGCGGCGCTGAGCTTTCGCCTCTTTCTGGCCTTGCATCTGCCTAGCGACGATGACGACGATGGCCGGTACTATGCGCTGATCGCTCGAAACGTTTTGAACCACAATGCATACTCGGGTGAAGAAGAGGAACCGTTCCTTCCAACCCTGGTCCGCACTCCCGGCTATCCTCTCTTTCTCGCCGGAGTGTATCAAGTCTTCGGCCAGGACAACAACCGCGCGGTCCGCGTAATTCAGGCGGCGCTGGACACCGCGACCTGTTGGCTGGTTGCGCTGCTGGCGCTCTGCTGGTCGCCTGTTGAATGGGAGCGCGAGAGGCGGCGCAAGGTTATGTTTTGGGCGTTTGCGCTTGCAGCCGTCTGTCCGTTCACTGCGATCTACGTGAGCACAATGCTGACGGAGACTTCCGCGATGTTGCTGGTGACGGCCTTCGCGCTGGCTGCGACTCTTGGGCTCGGGTCGCGTGCGGGCATCCGGCAGGCTTGGGCGTGGATGGCCGCGGGCATATTGGGCGGAGGGGCAACACTGTTTCGTCCTGACAGCGCATCGTTTGTTGGTGGTGCGGGCCTTGCGCTGGTGTTGATCTCGGGAGCTCGCGTCATTGCCCGGCCGCAAGACGCCGAGGGGGTTCAATATCGCCGGCGAGTCCTGGCTCGCTCGTTTGGGTGTGGCCTGTTACTCGTGATCGGCTTCACGGGGGTACTTA
>JBGPFL010000480.1:0-4835 GCA_041483295.1 Blastocatellia bacterium
GAACTCGACGGGCTCTTTCGTATCGACCGTGTTTTTCGTCTGGTCGTAGTGCAAGTAGCTGGTTTTGAGCGTGAGCCCTTCTGATGTTTGCACGACGACGTTTGAGATGAACTCGGCGTCGAGTTTGCTGAGGTCCGCCGGATCGCTCACCTTGCCGCGGTCACAAGTAACGACGTCGTGGCGGTCGCCGGCTTTTCCGTAGGATTCAAGTTTGACCTGTTCGAGTTCGTGAGTCCCGTCCTGATAGGTTTTGTCAGTGCCGGCGGTGATGTTGAAGCGCACCTGGCCGTTGACCTCGTGTTCGTAGTGAGTGTTGCTGAAGACGGCGACGACCTTCCCTTGCAGCTTGGGGCGCGGCTGATCGGGTTGAACGTGCCTGGCGCGGAAGACGAGGTATACGACGAGCGCCGCTGCAATAGTAATGAACAGTCCAAGCGCCGCAGCCCTGCCGGCAGATAACAGTCTTATTCGCTTCATGAAATTCCAGTTGCGCTCCGCTCATGGATTCTTGCATGCCGAGCGGCGAGTGTCGAACGTGAATGACTGGGGACGCGAAGCCGGTGAGGCGCTCGCGGAAACTAAGAGCGGCTAGGTTTGTTTGATCGCCGAGTCGACATCAGTAACCTTCTTAATCATCTTGTATCGCCAGTGCCCGTACTTTCCGTCCGCATTAACAGCGCTGATCCAACGTTCTGCCGCTGCCGCCTTAACTTCTTCCAGAAGGTCGTATCCTTTCACTTCCAGAATCAAGTGACGCGGCTCGTCGGAGCGCAACCGAATAATGAAGTCCGGCATATAGTCGTGCATCTGCCCGTTGTGAAGGTACGGAATCGCAAAACCGAGTCCCGAGTTCTTCGATAAAAACCGGAGGACGCGGGTCTTCGCGATTAGCCGCCCACTCTTCCAGTTCCTTCTCCCACAACCCTCCGAGCATTGCGATCGGATGATGAGCATACTTGAGTATCGCTTCAGGCTTTGGGCTTGCTTTTCTGCCGCCACGTTCTGCAGGCGTGAGTTGGGGCAGTATCCAGTGCCAGATGTTGAAGTATCCGGGTATCGCCGCGCCTGTCGTGTCCCGTACTGCAAGCTGAGGTATCTTCACCAGCCCCGATTCAATGGCGTCAATCAAACCAAAGTCACTCACAACCCAAGGAAACGGGCGATTCGTCGCTTGCCCGACTCGTCCCAGGTAGTAAGGCGTCGCGGAGAGGTCAACGCAGAAGTTGATCCCGCGAAGCCTCTGAACCTTGTCTAGTCCGTCGACCCAGACCGTTGCTTCCTTGAAGAACTCCTCCGCCTCACCCTCTTCACCGAAGATCTCGGTCTCCTCTTCTTCATCTGGCTCTTCGAGTCTGATTCGATATGCGTGATGCGCTTCGTCGTTCATCACTAAGATGTTCTGCTTCCCGCCGATCTCGCGGCCGAGCACTCGATTGATCAGAGCCGTGTCGCTTTCGACGTAGCGCACCGACTCGACCTTGACCTTCTTCAGATTGCCAGCCCGGTCGCGTTCCTCTTCTTTGATAGTGAGAATACCGGCCGCGACTTGACGATCCAGATCGACCTTAGTCAGGTATCGCTTGCCGCGCGCCGTAGTCGTCTTGCTTCCAATCGTGATCGTCTCGGTGATGCGGACCGGCACACCGGCCTTATTCACTTTAGCGCTCACGCCTCCGGCCTGAACACCTCGAGGCTCGAACACGTGCCAGTTGGTCACGAGCACTCGCCCTTGCCTTAGCAGCGGCATCAGGTGCTCAGGCACTAGATCGCGCGTGCGGTAAACGCTCGCATCTCCGTTTTCTGGATCAAGCTCCTGGAGTCGTTGACGAATCGTGACGTTCGGACAAACCACCAGCACAACGTCGGAAACCCGGCCATCGCTCCGGTCATTGACCTTGTTCAAGATGCTCCAGGCGGCTAGCATACCCATAACCGTGGTCTTGCCCGAACCCGTGGCCATCTTGCACGAATAACGAAGGAAGCCTTTGTAGCCTTGCTGCTTCTTGTCTTCGCTTGGTTCGTCGCGAGGGATATCAATTCCCTGACGAAAATCCGCTCTCGCTTCGGTGAGGAAGATGATCGTCTCCGCCGCTTCCCGCTGGGCGAAAAACAATCGCTTCTCACGCCCGTCACGGCTCCACCATTGAAGCAACTCCAGCGTCGTGCGAGTCACGCCCGGATAGCCCTGGCCACGCCATGCCTTCACTCGCTCGCGGATTCGATTGACGATCTTCAACTCTATGGCAATGCCACGATTGGTCCCGCCGTGGGTATCGGGCTTCGCCTTCGGGTCGCGGTAGAAATACATCGCGGCCCGCCGGCCAGGCAATTGTCGGGGTGTTTCGCCTTCTTGAATGTGCCAATGGAGAATTGGCTCATCGAAGGGCGAGTTCAGTATCGGCTCTGGGACTTCGTAGTTGCTCACAGACGGAATGCCCTCTGAATTGCGTCGAGCTTCTCAATGACCTCGGGGTGTATCTCTTCAGGCTTCATAGAGGATTGGAACCGTTAGAAGACCACAGCCGCTCGAATTGGGCGGTGTCGCGCTCGCTCCACCTGTATATGGCGTCGCTATATCCTTGAAGAATCGAAACGGTCTGGTCGCTGACCTGGCGAAAAGACTCTTCGCTCTCTTCCTCTAATGGATCCGGCAATCGTACGTCGTTGAGGATTACCACACGATTCGAAGCTGGGCGAGCCTCCTTCAACTCCATCCAGGTAAAGGAAACTATCTTCGCGGTTTGAGGAGACGGAGTGCCAATCAACTTCACCAACCGCTCTGTCTTTCGAGGCAAAGGTATGACGAAGTCGATCGGATGCTCAACAGTGCGTCCCGGGATGCTGACGTTTGACACGTATCGCACGCTGTGACTATCCAGGAACTCCGAAACCAACTCGAAAAAGTCAGTAAAGCTGTGTGGTACCTGGCTCATCCAAAGATCGTTCAGGCGAATGATTGACGTGAGAAGGAAGTGAACTCGCTGAAGAAGATTCGCCGCGGTTGCCGTCGCTTCAAGCCGACCTTCATTCAACCGCACCGCGCAGCCGGCCGTTGCTCGATCAATCAAGGCACGGCGGCGCTCGGAATCCTCAATCTTGACGCCCATACTCGAGAGATTGTCCAGAGTATCGCCATTGTCATGAAGTATGAATTCTCCGCCTTTCGGCTCCACGTAAATCTGAATTCCATCGTGAAACGCATCGAGGAAAGGCGTGGTGAGCACAACCGCGTCCTCGCGACGAACGGTCTTCAACCGCTCGCGGAGCCATTGCGGGTACTCCTTCCCAAGATCTCTCGTTGATTCGCGTGATGGCATACTAGAACATTTCCAACTGAATGCCCTTAGGGAAGCGGGCATTGATCAACGCCAAGAAGCGCTCCAGTGTTGCGTTGGGGCTGTCCAAATCATACCAGTCAATCTCCTCCGCCCACGCCAAGCCGTCACCTTCCTTGTATGTGTGCAAGTGCGGCTTCTCCCGAATCTCCGAACCGTCAGGATTCGCGTGATATCGGTGATTGTCAACTCGCATCAATCCGACGTCACGATCCTTTGTCCGAAGATGAAGGCGGATCTCGAAAGGATTACGTTTCATGAAGAGAACGAACATGATTCCCTTCTCTTCGACCGACACGAGGACTTCATTCTCCGCCTTCGCCGTCCGCCACTGCAATGGCGTATCGCGCTCAGCTTCTTTTGCCATTGCGATGAGCCTATCCGCTTGTACCTGAGTCAGCATTTACTCTTTGCGTCCTTCGCACCGCCCTTATTGGCCGAGCTTCGAAACGACAAGAAGTTCGTTGCCGCGGTCGTCGATTACCTTCACCGCAATCTGTCGGTGCGCGCCGGCTTCAAACGGAGCGCTCTTGTTGCCAGACAGGTGGTCCCAGACGCTCTCTTCGTACTCGGTCCTCAACACCTTCTTCAAATTGTCCCACGCGCTGGTGCGAGGGAAGAACGCCTGCGTGACGTGAAAGCACAAATCATTGTAGTCGGTGTCCAGGAACCATGCAGGCACGTCGATCCCAGCACGGTGCTCGACCTCCATACTCACCGGGCCGAAGACGTCCAGACCTCGCAGCTCAACTTGATATTGCTTAGTCTCTTTAGTTCCCGTCTCGTGGATCTTGATTTCGGGCAAGCCGCACCTTCCCAGTCCACCGGCGTCGGTATCGTCGCTTCGAAGCAGAACGGACCCGAGACGCGAGTGATGCCGCTGGTGACCTCGGGCCGGTCGACCAGGACTTCTTCGCCGGGCGGCTCGTTATTGGCGATTGACTTGAGGGTGACGTGAGGAACGATACCGCCGACCTCTTCTCCCTTGTTGTTCTGCTTGCGCTTGTAGACGAAGCCGCCACCCGGCCCGCGCGATTCGTCATTGAGTTCGTAGTAAGGGAAAGTGCCGGTGAGCAATCGCTGTCGAGCGAGCGCGAGCGGCACCCGGCTAGTGTCGATGGTGATCCACCGTCTGCCCCACTGCTCGGCGGCGTACGCGGTTGTTCCTGAGCCACAAGTGGGATCTAGCACAAGGTCGCCTGGCTCGGTTGCAAGCAATATGCACCGTTGGAGAATCGAGGTAGAAGTCTGTACTGCGTAGACCTTCGGGTCGCTTCGACTCTGAACAGCGCCACTAATATCCGCCCACAGATTGGCAAGCTGAGCCAGGGCGAAATCATCCTTGAACCGCCGATAGTTGAGCTTGCCTTTGGATGTTACATGGAGTCGTCTTGCATCGGCCAGGCGCTTCATACCAGCGAGGTCTGTCTTGAAGGTTCCAGCGCCCGGAGTGAAGGTCATTTCCTTATAAATGAATTCTTTTAGATCCCCGACGCCGGC
>JBGPFL010000481.1:0-4833 GCA_041483295.1 Blastocatellia bacterium
ATCCAGGGATGTGTCTGCTCATATGTCCTCATTCTTGTCCACTTGTATGTCCTGGCTTATTGCGACATTCACGAGGCTTCCAGCTCTTTGGTGCGCCAAGATGTCCTTAATGATGTCCCGGATTATATCCGGATACCAGATGCCGGGCAAGCGCACTACGGCTGCTACTCAATTCGAGCATAGGACAGGTTTGCTTCTGGTCTATCTGGATACTCGCGCCAGTGCCTGCCGTCCAGCAAAGCTTCGTCACCTCCGCGCTTACCTTTTCTGCCGCCAAGCTGTTTGAGGAAAAATGCTACTTGTGCGCCTTCACACTGCTGCTGAATCTGGCGCACCCACGCCAAGTCCATTGGACGGGCTTTCGGCCCAGACTCGCCGCCGACTATGACCCAGTTGATCTCATCGAGATTGATTGGCCCGAGTTCCTCCAGGAGGGGTTCAATAGAAAGGAAGCGTTGCAGACCGGATGATTGGCGCAGATGATCTATGCGCGGAAGCCCGTGCTTCTTGTTCTCCACGCTTACGCCCCACCAGATATGCGTCTGTTCCGCCGCGAACCCTATTCTGCCGTTCAACAAATCACGCATGCGCTCCGAGCGCTTGGTCAGTACCTGGAAAGTGTGCCATTTCGCGGCCGCCATTACCCGCGCGACGGCTTCGATGTAGTCATCTGGCACAAGCTCGTGAAACAGATCGCTCATTGAGTTTACAAAGATCATTTTCGGTTTTCGCCATAGCAGAGGCTGCGTCAGTTTCTCAGGCACCAGGCGCAAATCAAAGCCTTGCTCATATGGGTGTCCAGGCACGCCGCGAAATCTCTCAGCAAATGTCTCGGCATAACAGTGAACGCAGCCCGGGCTAATCTTCGTGCACCCTCGAACAGGATTCCAGGTCGCATCCGTCCATTCTATTTTGGAGTTGTTACTCATCAATACCTCGCTTCAGGTCGAACATTTGTCGAAAATTATCGAAACTCGTTGGCCAGATGTCAAGGCAAGTGCTGCGGGCAGTCGGTGTCGCTCGCTCGCTGTTTGAGGGGTGGGAGCGGATCAATCAGTAGATTGTCTCAAAGCGAGATGCTCTTGCTAAAGAGAGTTAAGGGCCGAGGCAGGTCGTGCTTCAGCCCTAACATCACAAACTTCTTGCGGTGCTAGATATCCAGATTCTTCACATCGAGTGCGTTGTCTTCGATGAACTTTCGGCGGGGCTCGACTGCGTCGCCCATCAAGACCGTGAACATCTCGTCCGTCTCCACCGCGTCGTTTACCTGCACGTTCAAGATCGTTCTCTTCTCCGGATTGAGCGTCGTGTCCCAAAGTTGTTCCGGGTTCATCTCGCCCAGTCCCTTGTAGCGCTGGATCGTGATGTCCTTCTTCGCCGCAGTCATCACATGGTCCAGCAAGGCGGCGCGGGAAGCGACCGAGATGCTGTTTCCATTCTCGGAAATGACGAACGGCGGCCGGCTCAGGTCTTTCAAATCCCCATAAAGCTGCACAGCCTTCTGGAACTCCACATGAGTGGCCAGCTCCCAGTCGATCAGGGTCCTCGCGTTCCCTCGTCCGCGGGACACCGCAATCTCAAAAGCGCCGTGCTCCTCGTCCGCCTCGATCTCCGTCTGGTAGCCGGCCTCCTCCAACACGCTTGCGACCTTCTGGAGATGAACCTCTTTGTGAAACACCTCTTGTAGCTTCACTCCGTCCTTGAGCACCCCCTTGGGTCCCGCGAGCGCGTGAATGATCGCGTCTGCCAGCTTGCGATCGTGAAGCCGCCGATCGAGCTTGTCGAGATAAGTGTTCAACTCGGCCAGCTTCTCGAGCATCTTTCTCAGTTCGGCGCCCTTGAAGTCCGTGTTTGTCTCGCTGATCGTAACAGTGACGTTATCGGTCGCCTTGCGCATCAGGAACTTCGACAGTTCCTTCTCGTCGCGCATGTACTGCTCGTTTTTGCCTCTCTTCACTTTGAAAAGCGGTGGCTGGGCGATGTAGACGTGGCCATGGTCGATCAACTCAGGCATCTGGCGATAGAAGAAGGTCAGGAGCAGCGTGCGGATGTGTGAGCCGTCAACGTCCGCGTCGCACAGCAGGATGATGCGGTCGTACCGGAGCTTCGACAGGTCAAAGTCGTTCTGGCCGATGCCCGTGCCAAACGCCGTAATCATCGTGCGAATCTCGGAGTGCCCGAGCATCTTGTCGTAGCGCGCCTTCTCCACGTTCAGGATCTTGCCCTTCAGCGGCAGGATCGCCTGGGTGCGGCGGTCGCGGCCCTGCTTTGCGGAGCCGCCGGCGGAGTCGCCTTCGACGATGAATATCTCACAAAGCTTGGGGTCCTTTTCGGAGCAGTCGGCCAGCTTGCCTGGAAGCGAAGCCGAATCGAGCGCACCTTTGCGGCGCGTGAGGTCGCGAGCCTTGCGTGCCGCTTCCCGGGCCCGGGCCGCGTCGATGGCCTTGGCGATGATCTTGCGCGCGACCGAAGGATTTTCTTCGAAATAGTGGCCGAGGTTCTCGTTGACGCAGGCTTCGACCTGGCCCTTAACATCCGAGTTGAGCTTGCCTTTCGTTTGCCCTTCGAACTGAGGCTGCGGAAGCTTGACGCTGATGACTGCGACCAGTCCCTCGCGGACATCTTCCGGCGCGAGCTTCTCGTCGTCCTTCTTGAACAGCCCCGACGATTTGGCGTAGTTGTTAATCGTGCGAGTGAGCGCCGCGCGAAATCCCGTCAGGTGCGTGCCGCCATCGACGGTGTTGATGTTGTTCGCGAATGAGTGGACTATCTCGTTGTAGCCGTCGTTGTACTGAATCGCGACCTCGACCCCCAATGGATCGTCCGCGGTAGACTCCCTTTCGAAGTGGATAGGTTGCGGATGCAGGGGGGTCTTGTTCTTATTCAGGTGTTTTACAAATTCGGCGATGCCGCCTTTGTAGTAGAACTCGTGTGATTTTTCACTGCGCTCGTCGGTTATGAGGATTCGAATCCCCGAGTTCAAGAATGCCTTCTCGCGCAAGCGCTGCGACAGCGTGTCGAAGTTGAACTCGAGGACTTCAAAGATCTGCGTGTCCGGCTTGAAGGCGATCTTAGTGCCCCTCTTGCGAGTCTTGCCCGTCTGCAGGAGCGGCCGTTCCGGTATGCCACGCCTGTATTCCTGTTCCCAGGTACCACCATCCCGCCAGATCTCAACTCGCAGCCACTCGGACAGAAAGTTGACCACCGACAGGCCTACGCCGTGCAAGCCGCCCGCGACCTTGTAAGCGTTTGAGTCAAACTTTCCTCCCGCCATTAGCTTTGTCAACACCACTTCGGCGGCGGATTTTTTCTCCTGAAGGTGTTCCTCCACCGGAATACCGCGCCCGTTGTCTACCACGGTTATTGAATTGTCTAAGCTTATTGTGACCTCGATGCGATCACAGTACCCTGCAAGCGCTTCGTCGATCGAGTTGTCCACGATCTCGAATACCAGATGATGGAGCCCGCCCTCTCTGGTGTCGTGGATATACATTGCGGGCCTGGTGCGCACATGCTCTCTGCCTTCGAGCACGGTAATCGAAGCCGCGCCGTAGTCTTCAGAAGTCAAATCTCTCTCCTTGTATGTGGATTCGTCGTCAGCTCTACTCATCGTATCCCCTGTGTGATATCCCCGAACTCGAGATCGGCGGGTCGGTCTCGAATGCCAAGCCCTGATGGTCTGTCGTCGCTCCGATGTCGCTCTCCCGCATCGCCCGGCCGGCTTGCACCAGGTAGACCGACGCACGGTCTCGATAGCGATTTGCTACCCCTCGGCGCGACGTGCTGACGAATGTCTGGACACGGCCTTCTACCTGCAAGAGCAGCGCCTCAATGCGTCCCCTGTCGAGTTCAGCATCGACGTCATCGATCACCAGAACGGGGCTTTCGTCGTAAACAGAAGTATAGATGGTCACCTGTGCTAAATCAAGGAGTAATAAGGCACTTCGCTGCTGTCCGGCGCTGCCAAACCGGCATACCTCCCGGCCGTCCGCCAGGAGCTCCAGATCATCCCGATGCGGCCCAATCAGGCAGTGCCCGGCGGTCGCTTCAGCAGCCATCCTCACGCCCAATCGCTCGGCAAACAGCTCGCGGTAACTCGTGAGCGCGCCCTTGCCCTCAAGCTGCGATTGATAGCGCGCGGTTATACGCTCGGCGCCGAAGATCGCGCGGCCGTGGTCATTCTCTTCAAGTACGCGGTTCAAGCGGCCGACATAGTCGACCCTCGCATCGTGAATCATCACGCCGAGATCTACGAGCTGATCATTCCAGGCCTCAACCTGACTGTAATAGCTGCCAGGGTCGACGCTTTCGCTCGCCTCCGCAAGCAGCCGGTTCTTCTGCTTTACTACTCGGTTGTACTCCGCCAGGGTGTTGAGAAAACCCGGTTTGATAGTAACAACGCCTCTGTCGATGAAGCGCCGGCGCTGGGCGGGTTCGCCGCGGATGACCTCCATCTCCTCGAGCGAAAAGACGAACACATCCAGATTGGTTATGTACCGGACGAGCGCCTCTCGCTTGCCATTCACGAACAACTCTTTCGATGATTCGGTCAGCAGGACCTGGAGCTGCTTGGTCACGGACCCGTGCGATACGTCTCCACGCAGGATTGAGTGGGGAGAGTCGAAGGTTATGCACTCGCGCACCTGGCCGGTGCGGAAAGACTTGGTGTTAGCGAGAAGGTAGATCGCTTCCAGCCAGTTGGTCTTTCCCTGAGCGTTGTCGCCGTAGAAGATGTTGAGGCCGGGCCCGAACTCGACAGCGCCTTCGAGGTTGCGAAAACCTGAGGCCTCGATTCGGGTCAGCAGCATGACGAGATGTTAGCACGGAAGAGTG
>JBGPFL010000482.1:0-4830 GCA_041483295.1 Blastocatellia bacterium
CTCGCAAGAATCAGTTGAGTACGCGATTCGTTTACCGGGCAGGCTGGATAACCCGGCCTCGTGTGTGTGGCTTCCTATTGACTCCAAGTTCCCTCTTGAAGACTACCGGCGGCTGACGGAAGCAGCGGAGGCAGGCAACGCCGAAGGTGTTGCAGCATCGGTTGCAGCTCTTGCCGCGACTGTTCAGGTTTGCGCACAGATCATCTGCGAAAAGTACCTCAATCCTCCGAAGACCACTGACTTCGCAATTCTGTTCCTGCCGACCGAGGGTCTCTACGGCGAGGTGCTTCGTCATCCCGGCCTGGTGGAGCTGTTGCAGAACACCTACAGAGTAACGGTTGCGGGTCCGACGACGCTGGCAGCGATACTCAACAGTCTGAGGATGGGCTTCAAGACTCTGGCGATCGAGCAAAGAGCCAGCGAGGTGTGGAACATTCTGGGAGGTATCAAGACGGAGTTCGGGAAGTTCGGTGCTGTGTTGGACAAGGTGAAATCACAACTGGAAACAGCCGGCAACACGATTGATAAGACACTGACACGAACGCGCGCGATGGAGAAGAAGCTCCGCGACGTCGAGCAGCTGCCAGACGCCGATTCAGATGAGTTGAGCTTGCCTGAGGAGGGATCCGAATCCAGTGACGAAGATCTTGTCGGTGTGAGCGATGAATTATGACCCGCCCCACAAATACACCAGCACTGTGATTGCTGCGATTTTGACGAATCCGTTGCCGTCAGCATCAAAAGACAGCAAATCCTTGCCGTTAGGAAAGCCAAACGGCCAAGCGGGGCTTCCAGCCTTAGTTGTTTATCGAAGTCTCTACGCGCCGGCGCCGCCGCCAAACAACTTCGCCTGACGCTCCTGCATCTCTGCCGGAGTCAAGTCTTCCGTGCGCGTCGCAATCGCCCAGGTGAAGCCGGACGGATCTTTCACATGTCCGTACCGGTCGCCCCAGAACTGATCCGACATCGGCATGACCACTTCGCATCCTGCAGCGGTCGCCTGCGCAAAAGCGGCGTCGGCATCCGGAACATACAAGTGGATCACAAGCGGCCAGCGCCCCTCCGCGATCGGTGGCAACCCGAATTCTGGAAAGTCGTCGTTGAGCATCAAGTTGCAATCGCCGATGCGTACGAGGGCGTGCATCAACTTGCCACCCGGCCCGGGCGCTCGCGCTATCTCGACCGCGTTAAACGCGCGTTTCAGAAAATCGATGTAGTCCGCCGCTGCCTTTACAGTGATATGAGACGTCAGCGTGCCAAAACCTTCGGGGATGGGATTTTTTGCTTTAGCCATAAGGGCGACATAATATCATCGATCAGGCGTTGACGTAAGCGGGTCGTCTGGCGTACACGTTTCATTCGCGGAGCTCCTCCTGAAGCTGTCTGGGTATCGAAAGTGCGGAGTCCGCGAGGAACCCTCTGAAAACGGACTAGGGTCCTCCGAGCAGGTTGAGTGCGAGCAGATAGGACTACGGTTGGCGTGCGCCAGACTACTGGCTGACGTCTTACAAACACGCCGCTGGAGCCGGGCGCTGAACGACGCGGCCGTTCAACTCTCAGCCGTCAGGCATTCCGAATCTGACGGAGTGTGGAGGACAAAACAATGTCAAAGACTAACGAGGAACCACACCCGATAAGCGAGTTCAAGGAGGAGGTTATCACCTGGGACACGGACGACTTATTGAAGGCAGTAACGGCAGAAGGCAACCTCTACACCGACAATGAGATGTCCTCAATCGAGAGCGAGCTAAGGATAAGAAGTATCGCCGTTCCCTTAAAGTGTCCTATCTGCGCTTTGATAAACCCGCTTCGTACGGCAGAGTGCCCCGCCTGTGGCCACAACTTCTCAGAAGTCGCGCGGGAGATACCTGCCGCATTGGAACAACAACTCTGCGCGAGGTGTCACCTGGCCAACGACAAGAGGGCGAGCGAATGCCTTCTTTGCGGACACGCCCTCGATTCGGCTTTGCAAACAACAAAGATGCTTCGAGACAACGAGGGAGAGATTGACGCGCTAGCAAAGCGAGCGCTTAAAGGCAGTTTGATGTGCCTCCTCTTCCCCGACTTCAGTCTTCTCCTTGCTCCTTTCGCGATGAACCGGGCGATGGATACGCTTGGTGCGCTCTCTGAATTACACAAGAAATACCCCGATCACGCATTTAAGACATCTGCTAAAGCCAAGGCTCTAACCGCGCTGCTTCTTGGCACTCTCGTATTTCTCTTGAACGTGATACTAGTCCTTTATTTTGTGTTGTCCCTTTCGCAGAGCGGGGGTCTGGCACCGGACGTATGGTGATGCAATTCCAGTCTGTTTGATAATTCCGCAGGTCCGCTTTAGAATCGCTCCCGGGGATTTGGAGATGAGTCAAGGCGGTCCTTTCAACCGAGTCCTGCTCGTAGTGCTCGACAGCGTGGGCATAGGCGAGATGCCGGACGCTGCGGACTATGGCGACGCCGGTTCCGATACGCTGGGTCACGCGCTTGGCTCGCGTGAAGTAAAGATTCCAAATCTCCGCAGGATGGGATTGGCCAACATTCGGCGGCTGCCCATTCAACCCACCGAGGCTCCCGCGGGAGCGTTCGGCAAGGCGGCAACTGAGTCTCGCGGCAAGGACACAACTACGGGTCACTGGGAGATGGGCGGCATCATCACCAGCAATCCCTTCCCCACATACCCCGATGGTTTTCCGCGACGAGTGCTCGACCCCTTCGAGAAAGCAATCGGGCGCCTCGTCCTTGGCAACAAAGCGGCTTCGGGCACTGAGATCATCAAGGAGCTCGGTGAAGAGCATGTGCGCACGGGCCGGCCAATCGTTTACACGTCAGCCGACAGTGTCTTTCAGATCGCCGCTCACGCACACGTCGTACCGCTCGACCAGCTCTATGGTTGGTGCAAGATAGCGCGCGAGTTGCTGACAGGCCAGGACAGGGTGGGCCGCGTAATCGCCCGGCCCTTCATCGGTGAACCAGGGAGCTTCCAGAGAACCGAAGCGCGTCAAGACTACGCGATCGATCCGCCGGAGGAGACCCTTCTCGACCGAATGAAGGCTGCGGGGCTGGCCGTCGTCGGCGTCGGGAAGATCGGCTCGATCTTTTGTCATCGGGGCACGACTGAAGAGCTCGCCGCGGGAAATAACAACGCCAGCGTGAACCAGACGCTGCGGGCCCTTGCCGGAACGTCGCGCGGTTTGATCTTCACCAATCTCGTCGATTTCGACATGCTCTACGGCCATCGCAACGACGTGGAAGGCTATGCCCGGGCGCTCGAAGAGTTCGATCTGAGGCTTCCGGAGATCCAGCAGGCGATGCGAGAGGATGATCTGTTGATCATCAGTGCGGATCACGGCTGTGATCCGGGAGATGTGTCGACGGATCACACGCGAGAGTACGTTCCGGTGCTCGTGTGGGGGCGACGCGCTCGCGCAGGAGCCAATTTGGGAATTCGGTCATCGTTGGCGGACATCGGGCAGACCATTGCGCAGAATTTCGGGATCGAACTGTCCGCAGGCCGCAGCTTTCTCAGCGAAATCGTGTGAGATCTGATCGACCACCGAGTCGGTTTCATTTTATGAGGCGAGACATAGCGATAGGGATTGTGATAGTCGTCCTGAGTGCACCTGCGCGTGGCGCATGGGCTGTCGTGGGTTTACCCGGCGCGTCGTTTAAGATCGAGTTGTTTGAGGCGACTGGTTCGTGGCAGGACGACTTCGCGCATCTTGTAGAAAAGCTCAAGAGCCAAAATGCTGCCGAGCGCCGGGACGCTGCCGAACAGCTCGGATATCTGGAGGATCGCCGGGCCGTGGACCCTCTGTTGGGGCTGCTCAAGGATCAAGATGCGGATGTTCGAGCGGCGACCGCGGATGCGCTTGGGGGGCTTGGTGACAAGCGCGCAGTTGAACCGCTGATTGCGTTACTGAGTGACCGAGTCGCCTTTGTGAGGAGCGCGGCGGCAAGAGTCTTAGGGCAATTGGCGGATGAGCGAGCGGTCACTCCACTGCTCGCTGCGCTTAAGGACTCAAGCTCGAGCGTGCGCGGAGCGGCAGCGATCGGGCTTGGCTCGCTCAAGGATGGCCGGGCCTTACCCGAGCTTGTCGGTATTGTGAGAGACGAAGCTCCGGATGTGCGAGCGGCGGTTGCGGCGGCGCTCGGGGCGCTTCGAGACAGTCGCGCGGGTGACCCTCTACTTCAGATGCTCAAGGATGAGGACAAAAGGGTAAAGGTAACGGCGGCACTATCACTCGCCGACCTGGGAGACAAGCGGGCAGTAACGGCGCTCACCGAGGCAGTGACGAATGAGAAGGATGAAGAGGCACGCTCGCAAATGAAGGAGGCGCTCCAGAGGCTGCTGGCTGCTCATTCTCCCAAGTAACCTGCGATCCCGGCTGGTTATCGAGACATGCCGGTTTGCTTACCAAATACGGGAAGCTCTGACTACTAGTCTTCAGTCGGCCGCTTTCTCATGCTCTTCCGGGCGCGGCGTCTGGCAACCTGAGACTTCAGCCGGCGGCGTTCACCGGGCTTAAGGTAAAAGGCGTGCTTCTTTGTATCGGTGATGATGCCTTCACGGGCGACCTGACGTTTGAATCGTCGAATTGCACTTTCAATGCTCTCGTTGTCGTGAACCTGTACTCTTGCCACTCAATACCTCCAAAAAGTTAATCACCATCTGTCATAAGAACCGCCGCCGCCGCGACCGCCGCCAGCACCCGAGCGGCCGCCGCCGCCGCCGCCGCCCCCTCGGCTGTCTCGATCAGCCTTTCGCACCTGCCGGCACGGCTTACACCGCTTTGGTTCGCTCATTCCTCGCTCCTGATAAAACTGCTGTTCGCC
>JBGPFL010000483.1:0-4827 GCA_041483295.1 Blastocatellia bacterium
GCGGCTCCAGTGAATCCCGGGCTCTTGAGCAGCATTCGGAATCCGTAGCGAAGGTCCTTCAATAGAGTGTCCATCAAATCCTCCTGATCCTATTCACACCTCAGCGCCGACATCGGGTCGACCTTTGCCGCTCGCCGAGCAGGGACAAAACAGGCTCCCAGAGCCACTCCTGTCAGCACCAATGCGCTGAGCGCGAAGGTCACGGGATCGGTTGGCGTTACGGCGTAGAGCAGGCTTGCCATCACGCGAGTCAAAGCGAACGATGCCGCCAATCCAACCACGACGCCGATCAGCGCCAGTGCCATCCCCTGACCGACCACCAGCCGGAGCACATGCTGCTGCTGCGCGCCCAACGCCATCCGGATTCCGATCTCCCGCGTGCGCTGGCTGACGCTAAACGCGAGCACGCCATACAGCCCGATCATACTCAGGAAAAGCGCGATCAGGGCGGAAATGACCAGCACCCTGCTCGTCATCAGCACCGACCTGTACTCGCCGTTGACCTGCGAGGTCATGAGCAGGTCCTCGCTGATGGGAACGTTCGAATCGACGGCGGCGATCTCACGCCTCAGGAGCGGCAGCATCGCCAGCGGTTCCCCGGCGACGCGGATGACCATCCTCGAATCGGT
Source organism: Blastocatellia bacterium (assembly GCA_041483295.1). GTDB lineage: Bacteria > Acidobacteriota > Blastocatellia > UBA7656 > UBA7656 > DASYSA01. The sequence continues at coordinate 630 of JBGPFL010000483.1, forward strand.
CTGTTGCCGGAAAGCGTTCTGCCAGTATGCGAGGTAGACAAACGGCAGCGGCCCTTCAAGTGAATTGCGCAGCCTCGAGTCCTTGCAGACGCCCACTACCTGAAACTCGAGGTCATCCAGAACGACGATGCGTTCGAGAGGCGAGCCATCGGGCCACATCCGCCGGGCCAGACTCTCGTTGACGATGACCACACGCGGCGCGTTTGGTCCATCCCTGTCTTCGAAATCCCGGCCCTGGATGAGCGGTATCTTCAGCGTCTCGAAAAACCGCGGCGCGATCTCCTTGAATTCAACTTTGGGTTCGTGCTCGGGATCGCGCGCCTGTTCCGGCAGCCTCACTCGAGCGCTGCTTTGACCACGCCAGGCAAGCCCGGAGCCCGTTGCTAGGCTCACGGACTCGACGCCGGCCAGGGACTGAAGGCGCTGGACAACTTCACGAGTAAACGCCTGCGCCTTTTGCGGGGTGTACTCCAACAGCTTCGGCCTGAGCCTGAGCAAAGCCACGTGTGTCGGATCGAAGGTCGCGCCTTCGCGAACTCGCGCCGCGCTGCGGACGAGGAGCCCTGCTCCGACAAGCATCACCAGCGACAACGCAACCTGGCCGACGACCAGAACACGCCTCAGCCGATTCTGGCTCGGACTCTGCGATCGACCATCATCCATCAACGCTCGAGTGAGGTCCTGACGAGTAGATTGAATCGCCGGTAAGAGGCCGAACAGCAGTCCGGAAAGAGTCGAAATCGCGATTGAAAAAGCCAGCACTCGGAAGTTCAGGCTCAAATCGTAGAGGTGCTGATAGCCCTCAGAGTCCGTGATATAGAAAACCAGCAGCAGATCTTTAGCCCATAGTGACAACACCAGCCCAAGGGCGCCTCCCGCGAGCGCGAGCAACAGGCTCTCGGTCATGAATTGCCGAATCAGACGCGCGCGCCGGGCGCCGATGCACAGCCGCACAGCAATCTCCTTGCGCCGAGCCGTTCCCTGCACTACTACCAGACTTGCAACATTCGCGCATGCGATCAACAGCAGAAAGCCGGCAACGCCCATCAGGAGGGTCATCTGGTAGCCCAATTCTTCTCGATCGTGCAATCTGACACCAATGGCGGGATGCAACATGACTCCACGATCTCTTGTCGCCGGATATTCGTTTCCGAGCGCCATAGCCAAGCTGGTGAGCTCTCCCACTGCATCCGAGATCTCGCGTCCAGGGGCAAGCCGTCCAATCAACGTCAGAGGGCGACAATCAAAGCTGTTGAACCCGTCGCATCCGCGGTATCCCAGCCTGAGCATCATTGTCGGAATCCACATCTCGTTGGGGTATCCTACCTCGACGCCTTGAAAACCTTTGGGCGCAACCCCGATAACATTGAAGTCCGTTCCGTTGACACGTATCACTCTGGTGAGAATTGAAGGATCGCCGCCGAATCTGCCTTGCCACATACTGTAGCTGATGACCGCGACTCGGTTGCGATCAGGCACAGCATCGTCCTCAGCCTCGAAAAACCTGCCCAGGAGCGGGTGAATTCCCAGCGTAGAGAAGTAGTTTCCTGAGACGACCGCGCCTTGTGCCTCCTTCGAATCTCCGTCAGCGACTACGTTCAGGGGCGCATAGGGGTAGTGTGCAAGCAGAGCTTCAAACGATTCGTTATGGTCGCGGAAATATTCATATGCTCGATAAGAGAATCCCCAGTCCCATTTTCCGTTCCGCGTGCCCTCCACCGTGACCAACCGGTTCGCATCCGTCACCGGCAGCGGTCTAAAGAAGAACGCGTCGACGAAAGTGAAGATAGCCGTGTTCGCGCTTATGCCGAGGGCCAACATAAACACTGCAACAAGAGAAAAGCCGGGTCTCTTCAGCAGCATCCGGAGGCCGTAGCAGAGATCTTGCCAAAGTGCATGCATAGAATTCTCCCCTCGCTCACGTTGCATTCATTTGGTCAGTGTCTGTCATCGCGGCGATCCGCCACGGGGCCAGCGTGCGGAAGGCTATGACCGTGAAACCGGGCTTCGTAGCAACATTCGCGCCCCATAGCGCAGGTCTTGCAATAGTGTCTCCATGTTTGTCCTCCGTCATTGGTCATTTGTCACTTGTCCTTAGTCGATGGCGCTCCTTTGCCGCGGGGCTAACAAAGCAAATGACCAATGACCAGTGACAAATGACTAGTGCTCATTCGTATCTGAGCGCAACCATCGGGTCGACTCTCGTTGCTCGGCGCGCCGGAACGTAGCAAGCCACCAGCGCTACTCCTGTAAGCAATAAGGTCGCCAAAGCGAACGTCGCCGGATCGGTCGGGCTGATTCCAAACAGAAGACCGGACATCAGGCGGGTCAGCGCCAGGGATCCCACCAGTCCGATCGACACGCCAATCAGAGTCAGGACCATACCTCGCCCGAGCACGAGCTTCAGGACGTTACGTGGGTCTGCGCCAAGCGCGATGCGAATCCCCAGCTCGTGCGTCCGCTGGGTGACGCTGTACGAGATGACTCCGTAAATACCCAGCGCAGCCAGCGCGAAGGCAATGAGGGCGAAGCTGGTCAACAGACCGGTATAGAAGCGCGGCTCGGCTACTGATTGCGCCAGCAGTTCCGGCATTGTTGTTATCCGATCGATAGGTTGGTCCTTGTCGATGGATCGCACGGCATCTCGCACTGCGGCGACCAGCGCCGCAGGCTTGGCGTCGGAACGCACCACCAGATTCAGATATTGAGATGGGTTTTGCCCAAACGGCACGTAGACTTGCGGCGGCGCCTCTTTGTCCAACCCTGAGTGCCGGGCGTCGCCGACCACGCCGATTACTTCGCGCTCGCGTCCGTTCTTAAAGTAGATGCCGATCTTCCTTCCGATGGGACTTTCGCCGGGAAAGAATCGCCTTGCGAGCGCCGCATTGATCATGATAACTCGAGCCGCCTGCGCATCGTCCTGTTCTGCAAAAGCACGGCCCTGAAGCACCGGTATCCCCATGGCGCGAAAGTAGTCTCCAAGCACCGTCGTGTATTGAACCGAATTGGGCCCGCTCAGTTTCGTTTCCGGTTCGCCTTCGATGACCAGAGGCGATGTCATGCTCTGGCGATTCACAGGGAGGCTAAGACTCGCACCGGCTGCGCGCGTGCCCGGCAAGGCCTGGAGGCGCGCGACGAGCTCCTGGTAGAAAGCCGCCTGCCGATTCGGACCCGGGTACTTCAAAAGCGGGAGTCCCAACTGGAAGGTGGTGACTCGTGCCGGGCTGAAACCCGGGTCAATGCTCACGAGGCGCGCAAAGCTGTTGATCATCAGCCCGGCGCCGACGAGCAGCACGGAAGTGAGCGCCACCTCCGCTATTACAAGAGAATGTAGCAGTCTGTTGCGGTGTAGTCCTGCTGTGAGATTCGTGTTGCCGTCTTTGAGGGCGCTGCCGAACTCGAGCTTTGTCGATTGCAGCGCCGGCGCCAGGCCAAACAACACTCCTGTGACCAAAGTCGCGAAGACGGTAAAGGTAATGACGCCGCCGTCCAGGACTATTTCGTTAGCGCGCGGCAGCCGGGTCGGAGCAAACACCGGCAACAGATCAATCGCCCACCCTGCAAGCAAAAGGCCCATCGCGCCGCCCAGCGCCGCAAGAATCATATTCTCCGTAAGCAACTGCCTGATCAAACGCCCGCGGCTGGCGCCAAGCGCAAGCCGCACCGCGACCTCGTGCCTGCGGGCCGTCCCTTGTGCCAGCATCAGATTGGTCACATTAGAGCACGCGATGAGCAGGACGAAGCTGACAGCCGCAAAGAGAATGAGCAGCCCCTGGCTTACGTCGCCGGTGATGTATCGGTGCAGCGATACAACCCGACCCCCATATCCGGCATAAGATGAATCACTCTGTGCGATGCGCTTGTCGATCGCGTTCAAGTCCGCTTCCGCCTGCTCCGGCGTGCTGCCCGTTTTCAGCCGCCCTATCACCGGCAGATAATGCGCCCCGCGCAAGCTCTGAGCATCCGGGATGCCAGGCATGAGCGGCGTCCACAACGCCACTTCACTGGTTTCGGAAGTTGCCGGCATCCTGAACCCTGGGGGTGCCACCCCTAACACCTCGTAGCTTCTGTTCTCGAGCGTGATTCCCGACCCTACTATGTTCGGATCGGCATTGAATCGGCGGTGCCAAAGAGCGTGGCTTAGAATGGCCACGGGTCTGCCCCCAACGCGGTCTTCTTCCTCAGTAAAGTTGCGACC
>JBGPFL010000484.1:0-4827 GCA_041483295.1 Blastocatellia bacterium
CCGGCCAGCCAGGACGCTCGGGACATGCTGACCCGTAAGCTCCAGGAGCTTGTCGGCAAACAGGTCCAGATTCAGTTCAAGATCGACCCCGCGCTTATCGGCGGCGCGGTGACTCGCCTCGAGTCGATTGTCTACGACGGCTCAATTCGCACGCAGCTTCAAACGGTGAAACAGCGGCTAAAAGAGGGGACTCTTTGAGAGTTTCGAATTAACATGACCTCGCGTGGGAGATAAGAGATGCAGGGAATTAGAGCAGACGAAATAAGCAAGATCATTCGGCAGCAGATCGAAGGGTACAGCACGGCGGTCGAGGTGAGCGAGGTCGGGCAGATCATCTCGGCCGGCGACGGCATCGCTGAGATCTATGGCCTCGAGCGAGTCATGGCCGGCGAACTGTTGGATCTGCCGCACGAGGTCGCAGGCATCGCGCTCAACCTCGAAGAAGACAAAGTCGGCGCAGTGCTGTTCGGGAACTACGAGAAAATCAAGGGTGGGGACGAAGTAAGGCGCACGAAGCGGATCATGTCTGTGCCCGTCGGCGACGAACTGATCGGCCGGGTTGTAGATCCGCTGGGCCGCCCGCTTGATGGGCGCGGGCCGATCGATACCGGCGGGAAGTTCTTCGCGCTCGAACGCATCGCTCCGGGCGTCATGGACCGCCAGCCTGTGCGCGAGCCGATGTACACGGGTTTGAAAGCCGTAGACTCGATGGTTAATGTCGGACGCGGCCAGCGCGAACTCATTATCGGTGATCGCCAGACCGGCAAGACCGCTATAGCAATCGACGCCATTATCAACTCAAAGGGCAAGGACCTGATATGCGTCTACGTCGCGATCGGACAGAAGGAATCGACCGTCGCGCAAGTGTGGAAGACGCTCCAGGACTACGACGCGATGGATTACACGATCATCGTGGACGCCTCCGCTGCAAGCCCTGCGGCTATGCAGTACATCGCGCCTTATGCCGGTTGCGCGATGGGCGAGTACTTCCGCGACAACGGCAAGCACGCGCTCTGCGTCTACGACGATCTGTCGAAGCACGCGTGGGCATATCGGGCCATCTCGCTCTTGCTCAGGCGCCCTCCCGGACGCGAGGCTTATCCGGGCGACGTATTCTATCTTCACTCAAGATTGTTGGAGCGTGCGGCGAAGCTGTCGGACCAGCTTGGCGGAGGGAGTCTCACCGCGCTGCCTATCATTGAGACGCAGGCGGGCGACATCTCGGCTTACATCCCCACGAACGTCATCTCGATAACCGACGGACAGATATTCCTCGAGTCAGACCTGTTTCACCAGGGCGTCCGGCCCGCAATCAACGTCGGCAACTCTGTAAGCCGGGTGGGCGGATCGGCTCAGATCAAAGCGATGAAATCGGTGGCGGGGACGCTGCGACTCGACCTGGCTCAGTATCGCGATCTTGCTGCGTTCGCGCAGTTCGGCTCCGACCTGGATAAGGCCACGCAGCAACAGCTCAGTCGCGGCCAGCGCCTCACTGAATTGTTGAAGCAACCTCAGTACTCGCCGATGCCGGTCGAGCTGCAGGTAACGGTCATATGGGCGGGCACCAACGGGTTCGTTGATGATGTGCCTCTCGAAGACGTCAAGAAATTCGAGCAGGGATTGAGGGCGTTTATGGAGAACGCGCGGGGTGCGCTGCTCGACAAGATTCGGGAGCGCAAGGAACTGACTGACGAGGTGCGTGGGGAACTCGGCGCGGCGATCACCGAATTCAAGGAGCGGTTCACTGCAGACCGTAAGCAGTAAGCAGTAAGCAGTAGGCAGAAGTCAGAAGTCAGAGGTCAGAGGTCAGAGGTCAGAAGTCAGAGGTCAGAAGTCAGAGGTCAGTAGCAATAGGGAGAAGACGAACAAAATGTACGAGCGAGGCAATAGGACGTAGACATACAGAGTAGACCGTGGCCATCATTAACTTGACTGCCTACTGCCTACCGCCTACTGCCTACTATTCATTATGGCAAACCTTCAGGATCTTCGACGGCGGGTTCGATCCGTCCGCAACATGCAAAAGATCACCAGGGCCATGAAGATGGTCGCGGCGGCGAGGCTCCGGCGCGCCCAGGAACGGGTGACGGCTGCGCGCCCATACGCGACTACTATGATGCGAGTACTGGGAAGACTCGCGGCCAGGGCAGGTGATTACAAGCATCCGCTGCTGGAACGTCGCGGCGACGATCACTACGTGCTGGCGCTGATCACGGCGGACAAAGGGCTATGCGGGGCATTCAACACAAACCTGATCAAATCGGCGCAACGCTTCATTCGCGAGAATGAAGGTAAGAAGATCGAGCTGGTTGCCGTAGGTCGAAAGGGACGCGACTTCTTTCGCCGGCGGCCGGTGCCGGTTGTTCAAGAGTACATCAACGTGACTGCCCGGAGCTTCGCTCACGCCGACGCAGCCGAGATCGCACGTAGTCTGATGGATATGTATACAGCGGAGGGATCGACGGTCGACCGCGTGTTTGTGGTCTATAACGAGTTCAAGTCGGTGCTCTCTCAGCGGGTCATAGTGAAGCAGTTGCTTCCAATTGGCGCCGAGGGATTTGAGACGGAATCCGAGAAGCCCGATTCGTCGGGAGACTACATCTACGAGCAGCCGCCTGCGGAAATCTTTGGGCGGCTTCTGCCCCGCTATGTTGAGACGCAGGTCTTCTATGCGCTGCTGGAATCTGTTGCCAGTGAGATGGGCGCGAAAATGACGGCGATGGATGCCGCGGCCAAGAACGCGGGCGAGGTGATCGACACTCTGACGCTGAACATGAACCGGGTGCGCCAGGCGTCGATCACTCGCGAGATCATCGAGGTTGTGTCAGGAGCGCAAGCCCTCGAGGGCTAACCTGGAGGGTGCAGAACAAGGGGCAAAAGGAATTGCGAAATTCGAAATTCGCAATCCCTTTTGCCCCTTGTTCTGTTAGGGCAGACTTGGCGTCTGCTATGATTAACCGGCGTATGGCTCAGAGCGTGGCAGCAGTTGAAACCCCCCTCACTACCAGGATATTCAAGTACTGGCTGCCGGTATTGTTTATGCTCGGAGTGATGTATTACTTTTCTACTGATGTCTTCTCCGGCGAGAACACACGCGGAGCGCTCGACTGGATTCTGCACCGGCTGTGGCCCGCGGGAATCGCGCACCTCACCCAGCTCAACTTTATTGTGCGAAAGACGATGCACTTCGCAGAGTATGCGATGCTCGCGGCGCTCGCTTACCGGGCGTTTCGAGCCGACAGTTCCGTCAGGTGGCGGCTCAGGTGGGCTTTCTATACCTTTGCGCTAATTGCGAGCTGGGCACTTCTTGATGAGTTTCACCAGGCGCATACGCACCGGCGGGGCGGCTCGATCTATGACTCGATGATCGATTCAGCGGGTGGCCTAGCGATGTTGCTGGTGATTGCGTTGGCGAACCGCCGGCGGGCGCAGGTAAAGGGCGAACAATGAACGGCGAACGATGAGAAGGCGGATATCGCGCTAGCTAAGTCACACGATGGTTAAATCCGCTGAAGTAATTCAGGAACACCATCGACATCTGCCACACCGTAGACGCAGCACTTCTCCGAGATGGGCGTTACACGTCCAAGTGCCGCGGTCACACGTTCGAGAGCCATTACTACCTGCTACGCGACTATACTAAAGGGGCGTACATCTGGCATCGACTTCCGCTGCGCGCTCAAACAGAAGGTCCGGATCTTCGCATTCGATGGCACAACGCTGTCGATGGTCTTCGTCGGCTTGCCAGATTTTCTGAATACAAGATAAGGCGCGCAATCTCGCGCTTCTTTACTGCCTGAGTTCACACTGGCACCGGTATGTCTTCCTTAGATGCCAATCACAAACGCGTCCATCGAGCTTAGGCGCAAGATTGTTCCCACGATTGTCTATCACTTACTGCGCTTCGGATCACGCCACAATCGCCACTCTGGACGCCGAATTTGCTCCTACCCCCTTGCGCGCGGCTAGTTGGAACTATTGGTGGCCTCTCGAATCCTCCGCGGTCAGCGGTTTGCATTACAGCGGCAGTCAGCGGGACTGATTGACAGCGCGGGTTAGTACCTACCGGCGAAATAGTCAGCCGTAGTTGGATCTCATATTCGGCGGATCGCTGAGTGCTTTCGCCGTTTTCTGTCTTGTAATGACGGGAGCTATGTATTACGTCAATCATCTTGCCACCAGGGAGCGGGGGTAATAAGGAGGGGGAGTCGTGGAAGAACTTGTGAATGGGCGTAGTTTAATGCGGCGGGTATGTGTCTACGTGGCGCTGGTGACGTTGCTCCAAAACACTAACCACGGGGTGTTGGGCTATCAATCGACAAGAGGAGACGAAGCGATAAGGAGCGGGGCAAACAAGCCGGAATTAGCCGCTCAGTTAGGACATTCCTGGGCAGTGACATCAGTCGCGTTTTCTCCCGATGGTAACTATGTGTTGACTGGGAGTGATGACCCCACAGCGCGGTTGTGGGAAGCAGCGACCGGGACGGAGATCCGCCGGTTCGTCGGGCATTCAGGCCCGGTTAATTCAGCCGCGTTTTCTCCCGATGGCAAGTGGGTGTTGACTGGAAGTGGTGACAGCACCGCGCGACTATGGGAGACAGCGAGCGGAAAGGAAGTTCGGCCCTTCAAGGGTCATTCAGATTGCCTGTCGTCAGTCGCGTTTTCACCTGACGGAAAGTATGTGTTGACTGGGAGTCGTGACAAGACAGCACGGCTATGGGACGCGGAGACTGGGAAGGAGGTTCGCCGATTCGTAGGGCATTCAGGCCGTGTGTCATCAGTCGCGTTCTCAGCCGATGGCAAGTATGTGTTGACGGGAGGCGGAGG
>JBGPFL010000485.1:0-4825 GCA_041483295.1 Blastocatellia bacterium
GACGTATCACACCCGTCTCCGCATCGGCCACAGTAGTGACACTTTGCAAAGCCGTTGTGATTGCGAGTGAGGACGGCACGCCTTCCGCTGACGATTGGGATGCCGGCGCGTCCTGCCGCCTTCTTCAACAGCATTTCTCCGCATCTGGGCTTCGGAGGCGGCAGGTGGTACTTGCTCCCGGGTAGAGAGTCGGAGTCGTCATCTCCTCCGCACACGCCGATCAGCCGGTCTACTCTGTCATAGTAGGGCGCCATGTCCTTATAGCCGATCGGCCAGGGAATCTCCCAGCCGTCGCGCTCGGCCGATTTGAAATCGAGGTCGGAGTACCTGAGGCTGACGCGACCCCATACGTTGGTCTTGCCGCCCAGGCCCCAGACCCGGACAAGTTGGAATGGCCTATCGGGCGGGGTTATGTACGGCTGCTCGGCAGTGTTCAAGTAGAAATTGTATGGCCGTTCGCCCCTTCGCGTTCGCTCGCGATACTCATAGGGCCAGACGTGAATCCAGAAGTCCTTCTTATCGAACCGCTGACCCGCATCCAGCATCAGAACGTTGACGCCTTGTCGGGTGAGATTCCATGCAGCCATTCCTCCCGAGGCTCCCGACCCGATCACTATCACGTCGTGCACTCTCGGTTCTCTGATTATCTGCACAGGGTGTGAAATCCTTCGGCTCTATGGCATGGCAAATATGATCGGCTGCGCCGCTACGATGCCTTTGCCTTCCTCGATCGAGATGGACTGATTGGCATTGACCTCGCCAACAACGTCCTTTCGGCCGCTCGGCCATATCACTTCAAGGCTCAATGCCTTCTCGGCCTTACCCAAACCGAAAGTCAATGGCAGTTCGCTCTGCGAGCAATAGCCGGAGCCCGTCTTGACGAGGCTCCACGAAGTAGCGCCGCTGGCCGATTTGAGCGTGACTCTGGCGCCGATGCCATCACGATTTGAAGTCGCGCCGATGGTCCTGATTCGCAGCAGGTTGTTCTGATTGCCACCGTCGTTGCGGAGTAATCGCGCCGGACCGTTATTGCTCATGATGAGCAGGTCCAGATCACCATCGTTATCGAAGTCGCCGTAGGCCGCGCCCCGGGCGACCATCGGCTTCTGCAGCGCCGCGCCGAGCTTCGATCCCATTGCCTCAAACTTCTTCTTACCCAGGTTCCGAAACAGGTGAGGCGGCTCGGCATACTTGACCTTGGGTTGCACGGTATTGATGTCGTCTGAGACGTGACCATTCGCCGCAAATATGTCGGGCAAAGCGTCGAGATCGTAGTCGAAGAAGAAGCAAGCGAAGCTCAGCGTCAGAAGTGAGGTCTGCCCAATTGTGGTAGTCGGAGCTTCATCAATGAAGAGTCCCGTGCCTTCATTGTGATAAAGCGCCATCATCTCATTGGAGAAGTTTCCGATGATCAAGCTCGGCCGGCCGGACCCATCGTAGTCAGCCGCATCAACTCCCATTCCGGCCCGGGCGACTCCCGCCTCGCTGAAGGCCACGCCGGCCGCCATCGCCGCGTCGGCAAAGGTGCCGTCGCCTTTGTTGTGGTAGAGCTTGTTCGGCTCGGTGTCGTTAGCGACAAACAGGTCCATCCAGCCATCGCCGTCATAGTCGAGGAGAGTTACGCCAAGCGACTTGGATGTCGGATTGTGCAGACCCGCGCGTTCGGTCACATTCTCAAAAGAGCCATCTCCCTTGTTGTGGTACAGCGTCGAGCTCTGGCCCTTATAGGACTCGGGCGTACAGTACGACTTATTCTTCCCATCGAGCGTGCAGTAGAGGTCCTTCTCGATCGACCAGTCGACATAGTGACAGACGAACAGATCGAGCTTGCCATCCTTATCGTAGTCGAACCAGGCTGCGCTGGTCGAAAAGCCGGGATCGGCTACGCCGGCCTTCGCACTCACGTCAGTGAACTTTCCCCCGCCGAGATTCCTGAAGAGATGGTTCGACCCCAAACATGTAATGTAGATATCGACGTTGCCGTCGTTGTCATAGTCGGCGGCGGCGCATCCAAGCCCGTACATTTCGGTCGCCAAACCCGCCTCGACTGTGACATCTGTGAATGTACCGTTCTTGTTGTTGTGATAGAGCGCCGGAAGCGACTTCGCTCCCTTGTGGTCCGGCCAGTTCATCGAGTTGATCAGAAGTATGTCCTGCCAGCCGTCGTTGTCGTAATCCAGGAATGCGCAGCCGCTTCCTAACGTCTCGGGGAGGTACTTCTTGCCGAAGGCGCCGCTGTTATGCTTGAACGTGATCCCCGCCTTCCCGGTTACGTCCGTGAACGCGATAGGGCCGGAGTAGCGCGGAGCTTCAGCGGGCGCTGGAGCAGGCGCCTGGACCGGCTGGGGCGTGGGCTGCTGCTCTGTCGGGCGCTGTTTGTCCGGCGCACTCGCCGTCGAATCGTCGGCCGGCGCCCCCACACAGCCAGGGAGAGCTAACATCGAAGCAAGAAGGCAGGCGGTCAGAGATCGTCGTAGGTCCTTCACTCTACCTTGCTCCTTTGTCACTTTGATTGAGCCGATTCCCCTGGGTACGCATCGCTTCCAGCGTGCGAACCTCGGCGCGGCGCCCCTTGGAATACCCCTGGCCCTTCGTGGGGGACGCGCACGCTGGAAGCGATGCGTACCCAGGTATGCGGCCCGCGCGTTTCTGTTTGGGCAGTTGATACTCGTTGCCCGAGGGACGGTTCGTTAAGGCCACCGACTTGTGCTCGTGTATCTGCTGCCGTTCGTTGTTGTCATCAGGATGAAGCTGGCGATACGGCCCGGTGATGGCCTGCGCAGACTCGTCAGCCTTGAACCGCTTGTAAAGAACCTGCTCGTTTGCCGCCATCTCCGCATTGCCCAGACCCTGGTAGCAGAGCATCAGGTTGTAGTGGGCTTGCAGGTCTTCGGGATCTATCTTCAGCACCTTCTTGAACTCGTCGATGGCTTCCTTGTACTGGCGCTTCAAGAACAGCACTCGCCCGATTTGATTCACAACTACTCGATCCCGCGGATACTGGCTCGCCGCGACTCGCAGATGCTCGAGCGCTTCGTCGTAGCGGCCCATAGCCTTGATCGCCATAGCCAGGAAGAAATGCGACTTGGCAAGGTTGGGATTCACCTCGAGCGCCTTGCTCAAAATCTGCTCCGCCGCCTCCATATTGCCCTCCTGGACTCGAGCCCTGCCTACATTCACCCAGCCGTCCGCATATTCCGGATCCATCTCGGTCACTTTCAGAAAAGCCGCTTCCGCGCCCTTGATGTCACCCTGAAGAAGCAGCCCGATCCCGTAATCGTTCCATCGCTCTCGCACGGACTTATCGAGGAAGGGTTTTGTGTCGGGCAGAGGCGCCTTCGCAGGCAACACGTTCAACGTCGTCTCCTGGTAAGACATCACCGTTATCGGGATATCGGGAATGGCTTTTATCTTTCCCGATACGCCTGATGTATCGCCTGTGAAGACCCAGCGCCCATCGTCGTGTCCGTGGTCGAGCGAGAACTCCTTCTGCTCGGGATCTCTGACGCCGGCAAAAGCCCACTGGGTGTTCCACCACGCAAACTTGCGGTAGTTGACCTTGGCCTTCAAGAAGATCTTGTCGCCGCAGTCCCCGGGGATATTGAGGCGATAGTGGATTGTGTCTGCAGCGCCGGGAGGAACCAGGCGCACATAAGCCACCGAGCGCGTCATCCAGGCATTTCGACGGCTTATAGGATTGCCGTGGTCGTCCAGCTGCAAGCTTCGGTAGAAGTGCGCGCCGGTTTCAACCGGCCCACTGCCGCCATCCTTCACCTCTCCGCTGTGGAAGACCGTCTGTCCCTTGTCGTCCACTGCTTCCAGTTCGACCCAGACGTCGAAGGCATCCACGGTGCCGCCCGGGAAGAAGTGCCCGACCTTCCGTGTTCGCACCACCACTTCCACGCGAACCGAATCCCCTCTTCGCACCGCTGCGTCTACGCGGCCGAGCGGGGCGATTACTTCGACGGGCTGGGAGATGAACGGCTGCTGCGCGCCGAAATCCATCGACTCTTCGCCCACAGCGAAAGTGCTTGCGAGGCGCTGCTCCTCAGAAGCGCCCACTTTCTTTTGTGGAGCCGGCATTTCTCCCGTCCTGACCAGGCCGAATATGTCAACCGTGACCTGGCCATCGCGCAAGAAGTCCTGCGTGACCTTCAACTGCTCAGCATCCTGATTCACGTAGGGCAGCGCCGTATTGGCTGCCGGGAACCGATGAGAGTGTACCTTGCCGTCGCGAGACGCCGGGTCTACCGCGGCGATAAGCGGCATGTGGCAGTCGGCGCACTTCTGCGATTTGGGCGGATAATAGAACGACCGCGCGCCTTCTCCCGATACTCCCGAAGCCTGCCAGTTGTCGTAGTCGTTGAATCCCCGGAACCAACGATAGTCGTTTACGGGCACGTCCAGATGCACCTTATGGCAAGTGGAGCAGAACTCCGGGGTCTGGCTCGTGTGAAACTCCTTCAGGAATACCTTGCGGTGGGGCTCGGGATCAACCTTGAGCAGGTAGTCGTGTACCCACCTGAGACTCGGGTTGTCGCTGACCGCGAGATCGTGCATAGGCGGGTACTCGATCGTGAAATCGGCCTGTCCCATCGTGCTCTTCACGTGAACGATCGAGTGGCAGGAGGTGCAGCCGAGTCCGTTCTGGGCCTCGGGCGTATCGATCTGCTCCTTGATCGGCCGGTCGAAGCGGCCGTTAAAAAAGACCGCGTGATCATGACAGCCGGCGCACCACTTCGATGGCTTGGTGCCGACCACGTCTTGCATGTACTCGATCGACTTTCTGTACCACTGATTGTTGAACGAAGCGAAGTGATTGGCC
>JBGPFL010000486.1:0-4824 GCA_041483295.1 Blastocatellia bacterium
GCGAGCCTCTATCGCTCGTTGGGTGGAATTGTCACGTGGTGATGCAAACCTCGGCTTCAACAAGACCACGCTCGGCTTTCCTGGCGCCTTGATCAGTCAACTTCCCGGCGGAGACTTCTTCGGGCGCTACGAATTTAGCGACTACATAAGTCTGGGACGCCACTCCAGTTTCAATGCTACTAATACTGTGGCCTTTCACCCGAGCGCTACGAAGATCAAGGCCTCGCACACTCTCCGCGGCGGAATGGATATGCGCTGGATCCAATACGCCGAGCAAAATATGGGCAACCCCTTCCGATTGACGTCCAACCGCGGCTTCACCCAGTCGCGGTTCAATCAGGGCGACCCGCAGAGCGGCGACTCGATCGCGTCATTCCTATTGGGGATCCCTAGCGGCGGCAATATCGATTACGCCCTCTTTCCGATCACTCTGAATAAGTATTATGCGCCCTGGTTCCAGGATGATTGGAAGGTGAACCCTCGGCTGACGCTGAATGTCGGCCTGAGATGGGACATCAACATTGCTCCTAACGAGAGATTCGACCGGCTCAATCGCGGCTTCGATACCGCAGGGATCAACCCTGTCAACTCAATGATAGATCGAAGCAGATTTCCGACTGCGCCTGAGATCAAGGGTGGGCTGAAGTTTGCCGGCGTGGACGGAAATTCGCGCATCTCGTCGGACAATGACTGGAATAACATTCAGCCGCGGGCTGGCTTCGCCTTTCTCGTGACGAAGAAACTGGTGATGCGAGGCGGATGGGGCATCTACTATGTCAATCCCAGCAACGACTATCGCCAGTTCCCGGGCTTCAGCCTGACGACAGATTTCATCTCCTCACTCGACGGGGCAAGAACGCCTGTCTCTGTCAACAGCATCGCCAATCCATTCCCTAGCGGTGTTCAAATACCGCCAGGCAGTTCCCGAGGCCTGCTGACCAATGTCGGGCGCGGATTCAGCTTTGTCGGCGATAACTTCGTCGTCCCATACGTTCATCAGTTCTCCTTTGGGTTCCAGTATGAGCTTCCGAAGGATTCCAAGTTGGAGATCTCTTACGTGGGAAACCGGACGATGAACCTACAGACTAACCGACCGTTCAACGAGCCAAGTCTGGCGCTACGACAGAAGTGCAATCCGCTTGAAGGAGGCACTCCGGCCTTCTGCGACGAATTGCTGCCCAACCCGTTCCAGGGATTGGAGCCCTTCCGGGGCACAACCCATTTCTCAGCGGCTACCCGGTCTCGGTGGGATCTATCCAGACCCTATCCCCAGTTCACCGCCTTTACCGAACAGGCGCGAAACGATGGCCAGATATGGTACAACTCGCTCCAGGTAACGGTTGAGAAGAGAGCCAGGAACGGGCTGAACCTCACGGGCACCTATACCCTGTCGAAGCAGATCGAGCGGTGGGGGTTCAATGACGTCCAGAAGGGCATCTTGCAAGAGGGACTATACCTGTGGGACCGCCCGCACAGGTTCACGCTTGCAAGCGTCTACCAGTTGCCGTTCGGAGAGGGTCAGAAGTTGGCCAATACTTCGAACGGAATCCTGAAGCGGCTGGTCAGCGGTTGGCAAAACACCATCATCCTTCAGTGGCAGTCGGGACGGCCGTGGGACCTTCCAGGCAATGCGATCTATGCGAGAGAGGGGAAGCTGGACAACATAGACTGGAAGGCACATCAGGTGTGGGCCCTCCCGAGCTACGTGAACGCAGCCGGGCGCAGAGTCCCGTGCAACGCCCAGGTGCTGGATAGCGGCGCGATCGCGCTGATGTCCTACAGCCAGAACGTGCCGGGCTGTACGCTTGACAACTATAACTTCCTGAAGCTTCCACGCTATGCTCCCGGCAACGTCGCAACCGGGCGAGGCACTCCATTCCGTGATGGACGGATACGTCTGCATTCCATACCTACTGCCGACGTCTCGTTCAACAAGATGACGAGAATCACGGAGAACACCAAGGTGCAGTTCCGCATAGAGGCGTTCAACATCACGAACAGCTATCAGTACAACGTTCGGCAGTTCACCAACAATATAGATGATGCGAACTTCGGGAGCACGTTCCCGTCACAGGCGGGTAACACAGAGACGACATACCCGCGCCAGGTTCAGCTCGCAGTGAAGTTCATCTTCTAAGAAGCCCACGAACGGCACGAATGGCACGAACAGGTTTCGTGTCATTCGTGTCAACTCGTGGCCGATTCCCGTATCGTCAGTATCTGGTCTGCTCGTACATCCCGCAAGACCTGGATAGTTCCGCTCGGCCACCTGACCTCTATCGTCCGCACGAGCTTCTCTTTTCCTAAACCGAAATGCACCCGGCGGTCGCTTGACGAGGCGTAACCCACGCTCGTAGTCGCATGATTGAACTGTGACGCGCCAGAGGACAAAGCTAGCTTTACCTTAGCGCCCAGCCCGTCCCTGTTGCTGCGAGTGCCGACCAGCAGCACCGTAAGCCAGTGGTTATGATCAACCGACTCATTGCGAAAAAGCTCTGCCGACTCGTTCAAGGAAGTCGTCACGACGTCGATCTTCCCATCGTTATTCAAGTCGGCAAACGCGCATCCTCTGTGTGGGCGGCGCACTTGAAAGTCGGGCCCCGCTAGAGTCGATACGTCCTGAAACCTGCCATCTCCCAGATTCAAGAAGAGACTGTTTGGCTGGCGGTAAGTCTGTTCGTTGTACAGCTCGATATTATCGTTGACATGCGCATTGGCGGTGAAAAGATCTTTGAAGCCGTCATTATTGAAATCAAATAGTCCCAGGCTCCACCCGCTTCGCTTCAAAGTCCCCATAGCCAGTTGGCTCGGGAAAGTCTCGTCGCTGAAAAACCCTTTTCCAATATTACGAAAGACCGGGAAGGTCTCTCCCTCGAGCGCGGACACTATCAGGTCTGGTCGCCCGTCGTTATCATAGTCGCGGAAGTCTACCCCCATGCTCGAAACTGCCGCCCCACTTTCGTTCACCGCCACGCCTGCTCGAAGCGCTACATCCCGAAATACTCCCCGCCCATCATTCTGAAACAGAAAATTAGGAACCGTATCATTCGCCACGAAGATGTCTGTAAAGCCGTCGTCGTTAAAGTCCGCAACGGCCACACCCATCCCTTTCCCGATATATTTTCCGATGCCGCTAACCTGCGATACGTCGGTGAAGGTTCCGTCGCCCATGTTACGAAAAAGCTGGTTGGGGAGTCCTTCATACTGCGCGGGAAAACAATAAGTTCTGTAACCCGGTCGCGGATCTCCGCAATAAGGATCGATAGACGTATTCCACCTGCAATAGTTCGCAACAAAAAGATCGAGCCTGCCGTCGTTATCGTAGTCAACCCAGGCGGCGCCGACCGACCACATCTTTCCTCTCGCAGGATCAATACCCTCCAGCCCGGCGCTGGCGGTGACGTCGCGGAAGGTACCATCCCCGCGATTTTGAAAGAGGATGTTGCGATTCACCCCGGCCACAAATATGTCCTGATCTCCATCATTGTCATAGTCCGAAACCGCCACTCCTATGCTGTAGCCTTCGCCGGCTACACCTGCTTCCGCTGTCACATCGGTGAAGCTGCCGTCTCGGTTATTTCGGAAGAGCCTGTTCCAGTACTGCGACGAACTCTTCTTCATCGACGGAAGCTCCGCGCCGTTCACGAAGTAAATATCAAGCCAACCATCGTTGTCATAATCCAGGACGGCGACGCCGCCGGGCATTGTCTCCACCTGATATTTTCTGGCAGACGCCGAGTTCTTCAGCACGAAGCTCAAGCCAGCCTGCCCGGCAGAGTTACGGAACAGAATTGACTTCACATCTCGAGATGTCGTGGGCGGTTGGGCGATCTCCTGTCGGCTGGAAGCTCCCGCGCGGCCCGCGCCCGATGGAGTTCTTGAGCCGGCGACCGTCTTGCCCGCGGCAACACCTGACCGAATGCGTTCGAGGTGACTGCGAGCAAGCGCGTTGCCATCGATAGCCACAGCCTGCTCGTATTCACTCTCAGCTTCACTATTGCGGCCCAGTCTTTCCAGCACACGGGCTCGTTCCAAATGGATTTCGCTGGAGGCCTGGTCGACATTCTCAGCCGAGGTGAGCTGATCAAGCGCTTCGCTCATTCGGCCAAGCTTGCTGAGCAACTGGCCCGCCTTGACCATGGGTAAGGCAAGGGACCGGCGCTGTTCCCGGTTTAGCTCAATCGACCGCTCATAGTTAACCAGCGCGCTGGCAAATTCCTGCTGCGCTTCAAAGATCATGCCGAGCTGAGTGTGTGCGTCCGCGTGCATTGGATCGAGCTGAATAGCCTTGCGGGCCGACTGGCTCGCAGCCATGAATTCGAATTGGAGGTACTGGACGCGCGCCTGGTAGAACCACAGATCGGCGTCGCCGGAAAATCTCTTAAGCGCGGCGGCAACCTCTTCCTCGGCCGCCGCAAGCCGGCCCGCGAGTTGCCGACAAAGAACGCTCAGCTTCCAGGCCGAGAGGTTATCGGAGTCAGCCTCGCGCGCTCGAGCGGCCTCCACTGATGCCTCACCAAATCTCCTTTGATCGAATAGAGACCTGGCCAGACGCAAGTGCTGTTCAGCTTTCGCAGGATCCCTGGATTGCGGGTGCGAGACTACACCGGCCAATAAAGCCGGGAAAACAAAAATAATGAGGAAACCAAAGCGCGGCATTCAATTAGGCCAGCAGTTTCGTCACCACTTCACCATGCACATCGGTGAGTCTGAACTCCCTGCCCTGAAACCTGTAAGTCAGCCTGGTATGGTCTATTCCCATCAGATGAAGGATAGTCGCATGCAGGTCATACACACTGATCGGATCTTCGACGATGTTGTAGC